>CAJCJC010000232.1 GCA_903970575.1 Alphaproteobacteria bacterium | reverse complement strand
GACAACGCCTCCACGCCCGTCGAGGCCTCGTCGGAGTTCAGTCCGGCTGGAACCTGGCCCAGCGCCGCCAAACGCACCGCCGCGCCCAGGACCATGAGCGTCCAGAAGGCGAGTGGCCTCCACCGCGCGACGATAAACCCGCTCATCCGTCAACCGCCCGAACAGGATAGCCCTGATCAATCGACAGCGGCATCGATCTCGACTCGGCCCTCGGCCGCCGCGGACGACTTCCCAAATCGACGAAACACGAGATATTTCGACCCGGTGAAGTTGAAGCCTAACCCACAGATGACCCCGATCCCGACACCGATCTCGGGGTAGCGCGCCACTAGGCCGATATTCTCGACACAGAGAGTGTAGACGGCGAAGTTGATTGCCCCGCCCGTGCCGTTGACCGCGCAGTAGCGTACATATTCCAGCCACAGCGGCTGAGCCGGGCGGTCGCGGAACGCCAGCGAACGATTGATAAGCCAGGTGGTCGTTAGGCCCATCATGAAGGAAACCGCCCGGGCGGAAATGGGATCGACCCCGAAAACGCGCGTCAGCAGCGCCAGAATTCCCACATCGACAAAAAAGGCCACACCGCCGGCGAAAGCAAACAGGAAAAATTGCTTTTGAGATGCCGATAGGGGCAGGCGGTCGAGGTTCATGGAGGCGTTATCTCTTGGCGAGCGGGCATGGGCAGCTTCCGAAGGTCGTTCGCTTGCCGCCGCCGAGTGATTTCCAGCCCGGTTGGGCAGCAGCGTTCGTTACAGCAAACCACGGAAACATGCACGCGGGGAAATGCCGGGCGCCTACCCCGAGAGCGTCCTGTAAATCGGAACGCATGGAATTAAACCGGGGTTCTTACCGTATCTAAACCACCACGGAGAATCGAAATGAGCGCGTATGATACAACGACCGGACGTACGTCCCTGGATGCGCAGGTTCAGGATGAGCATGTCGAAGAAACCGGCACTTTGATCTCCGCCGACAAGGTCAAGGGAACCTCGGTCTACAACGGCGCTGGCGACAATCTGGGCTCAATTCACGACGTGATGATCGACAAGCGCAGTGGCCATGTAGCCTATGCCGTGTTGTCCTTCGGCGGCTTTCTCGGCATCGGAGAGAAATATCATCCGCTCCCGTGGAATGTCCTGAGCTATGACGAGGACAAAGGCGGATACAACATCGACCTCAGCGCCGACCAGTTGCGCGCGGCTCCGAGTTATTCCGGGGACGAGCTCACCCGCTTCGGCGGCAGCGCGGACGAAGACCGCGTGGCGACCTATTACGGCGGCATCGGCGGCGCGCCGATGATTTAACGCCTTTTCCCGAGGCAAGCGACAGTAACGGCCGGCCTCGAAAGAGCCGGCCGTTTTTGTACGCGCTATCGCGCGAAGGGCTTCAATCTAATGCGGGTCTGATGATCGGGCGGGCCACGCACGCCGTCCGGCCGGGCGCCCTGAAAATAGGTTCGCTCCCAACCCGCCCTATTGGCCTCCGAACCCGGAATTTGAAGCGTGTCGATGAATTTGCTTCGGCTATCCCGCCATGCCGCGTAAGCGTGATAGGTATCCGAATCCGCCGCGCTGATCGATTTTATTTCAGGCTGGATATCTTCCAGATTTCCGCGCGGCACCGGGAAGAAAAAGCAGAACGGCTCATCCTTCTCGAACCGGATTTTGATCCCGGGCGCCGTGAATTTCCAGTTCATGGTAAAACTGGCGACCGCCCAGTCTGTCTCAACGATTCCCGTTAGCGGTTGGATGCCATGTTTGGGGCGATTCAAAGGGCCCGTTATGAAGAGATTGACCTTGGGATCGGTGCGAAACAGTCCAAGGACATGAAACGTCAGCACGCCCTCGCCGAAATGGCTCATCACGGGCGGATAATCGCCGAATGGCGTAAGCGGCATAATCCTGACCGCGTCCAGCGCGTTGCTGCCATTCCATTCCGCCTCGAACGACGCGGGCGAAAGAATTTCCCAACCATGCGCGTTGGCGATAACCAACGGCAAGCAGCGATAGGCGAAGCCCTGGTTCGACGCGTCCATCCAGGCGCGTTCAGGCTGCGCCGGCCTAATATTGATGGGATCAGCGCTGATCTCGTAGCAGGTCAGTTTCATGCGCGGGGGGAGTCCCGCGTCTCCGCGCCGCTTGGCTTCACCCATAGTTTAGTCTCGAAACAATCAGACGCGCATGGACGGAGCGATGGAGGGACCTGCGAGGCCCCTCCAAATTCACAAGGATCACGTGTTTATTTCGCGCCCTTTTTCTTCAAGGCTTCCACGGCTTCCTGTTGCGCCGCGTTAACGCCGCTTATTTGATCGGACAGCCTTTTGATGTTCGTATTATACGTGCCGACGATCGCTTCCTGGTCGGCCTTAACCTCATTCTTCATGCAATCGTTATAGGCCGTCACCGATTGCTGCCACGCTTGCACCTCCTTCGCCGATTTGTTGAACGCATCGGGGCTCTTGGTGCTGAAGGGGGGGGCGTCTCCCGGCGCCGTAGGGCAATTGGGGGTATAGACGCCATTCGTGAGCGTCCCGGCCTGGGCCGCGCCGATTGAGAATGCGGCAATCGCGCCGGCGATGAGCATACGGGTCAACATTAGAATCCTCCTTGATCAAGTTTTCGGCATCCTTGCGGCATTGTTTTCCGCAAGTCCACCCTTTACCCAACGTTCATAGCTGCATACGGCGCGAAGATGGCGCAGGTCCGATCCGCCGCCAAGCGCGGGCGGGAACGAAACTAAGCCGCCAGGGTTGCGAGTGGCAAGCGAAAGGAAACCAAGATGCTTCGTATTCTGAGCGTGTCCTGCATGCTTTTCTTGGTGGGGACGAACGCAATGGCCGCGACCGCGCCCGATCCAGCCAACCTGCCGAAACCGGTCGCGGACTGGCTAACGCAGGCGCGCGACGATTGCCCCGCAGGTTTTCAAGTTCAAGACGCCATCCAGACGCTGAGCCTGACAGGCGACGGACGGCCCGGCTTCATCGCCAATCCTCATCGCCTGAGCTGCGCCGGAGAGCCCCATCTCTACGGCGGAGACGGGCCAGCCTCGATCGAGTTGTTCGTTACCCTGCCGTCGGGTGAGGTGGTCCACACGGGCGGCGTTCTGGCGCTTGGGTACCAAATTCAGGATGCCCCGGGCGGCGGCGCCCCGGTCATCGCTTTCCTGACCCATAATTCGGACGCGGCCACGGGGTCTATCGACGATTACCGTTGGGATGGCCGCAACTTCGCCCTGCTGAACAAACAATCCATGGCCGAACCGCCGGTGGGCGGCCCGGACAGCGAATACGCAAGGTAAGCGGCGCGTCATTCAAAGGATCAACCTCGCGGCGTTAAGGCCCACAATACCAGGAACGCCACGATCACGGCAGCCAGCGAGATTGCGAGCACCCAGCGCATGTGTCCAACCGTGACCCCTGCGCGCGCTTGAGCCGTGCTTTTGACCGGGGCGTGATCGGGAGAGGCCGGATCGCTTTTCGGAAGAGAACTGGGTTGTGGGTGTTCGGTGGCCATGATGTCGGATCAACCCCCAGGGCCGTCGGAAGTTTCGCGCCTGCGCGCCTGAAGGCAAAATAACCAGCGGCCAAATCGCGCGGCGGCTAGCGCGCTCGTCGGGTTGCGTCACCCGGGCGCCGAGAGGATAATTCATGTATTGAATTGGGGTTTGGGCGATGTCCGATCGAGACGATCATAACAAGCAGCTTCTGCATCTCGTTTTCGGCGGAGAGCTTAAGCCCGGTGGAACGACGGAGTTCGCGGATCCCTCGAAACTCCATATCGTCGGCATCTTTCCAAACTACGCCGAGGCGCTGAAGGCCTGGACCTCGGTCGCGCGGGCGACGATCGACGACGCCTCGATGCGGTATTTTATCGTGCATCTGCATAGATTGCTTCAGCCGGATGCGCCGACCGGCACGACGGTCGTTTAGGCGCGGCCTCGTCGGCGCGGTCTATTCCCAATTGCTGGCTGGAGCTTGGTCGAAACCCGCTTTATGATGGCATTGAAAAACGGGGGAGCGAGATGGACGGGCGCGTAGCGATTGTGACCGGTGGGACACGCGGCATCGGCGAGGCCATTTGCCTAAGCCTGCGTGACGCCGGCTATAAGGTGGCGGCGGGTTATGGCGGTGACGCCGCCAAGGCCGCTCGGTTCACCGAACAAACCGGCATACCAGCCTGGAAATGGGATGTCGGCGATTTCCAGGCGTGCGCGGAGGCGGTCCGGGAAATAACCGCGGCGCTGGGTCCGGTCGATATTCTCGTCAACAACGCCGGCATCACCCGCGACGCGACCATGCATCGGATGAAGCACGAGCAGTGGCTCGAGGTTATCCACACCAATCTCAGTTCATGCTTTAACATGTGCAACGCCGTCTTCGACAGCATGCGTGAGCGCGGCTTTGGCCGCATCGTCAATATTGGGTCGATCAACGGTCAGGCCGGTCAGTATGGGCAGGTCAATTACGCCGCCGCGAAATCCGGCATTCATGGGTTCACCAAGGCGCTGGCCCAGGAAGGGGCGGCGCGCGGCATCACCGTGAACGCCATCGCGCCGGGCTATATCGATACCGACATGGTGCGGGCGGTGCCCCCCAATGTGCTGGAAAAGATCGTGGCGCGCATTCCGGTTGGCAGGCTGGGCCGCGCCGCCGAGATCGCGCGAGGAGTCGCTTTCCTGGTGGCGGACGACGCCGGATTCATCACGGGCTCGACGCTGTCGATCAATGGCGGCCAGCATATGTATTGATCGGGCGGCCCCCAACCAGTCGCCGTGACGCGCGAATACCCGAACCGGCCATGGGTCGGCGTGGGAATAGTGATCTGGCGTCGGGATAAGGTTTTGCTGATTCGGCGCGGCCGGCCGCCGCGCAAGGGGGAGTGGGGCATTCCCGGCGGCGCGCAGGCGGTTGGCGAAACGATCTTCGAAACCGCGATACGCGAAGCGCGGGAAGAAACAGGGGTAACGATTAGACCATGCGCGGTCATTACCGCGGTCGATTCGATCTCGCGGGACGACGCCGGCCGGATAGAGTTTCATTACACAATTGTGGAGGTCGCCGCCGAATGGATCGCGGGGGAGGCGGTCGCCGCGAGCGACGCCGCCGAGGCGCGCTGGGCGACGCTGGGCGAGGCCGAAGGATTAGTGAAATGGGATGAAACGCGCCGCGTCATAACGGAAGCCGCGAAGCTGCGCGATCGGTCGATTAGTGGGTCGCGCTGACAGTCCACGCCGCGCTTTTGATCGCGGGCCGGCTGGCGAGCCTAGCCACGATAGCGTCCAGTTCGAGCGGGTTCGCGGTCGACGGCGTTAGGACGGCGGCCAGCTCGACCTGCTCCTCGCGCTCCGATAGCATCTCGATTTCGCGGATCGGATAATTCGCCCCTTCAAGTTCCGTGAACAGCATTTCCCGCGCGTCCGGCACGTCCGCGGCGGGCGTCACCACGTGGACGCGGTAAACCGCTTCGGTGACCTTCTCATCCATCGGTTGACGATTGATGAAGTTCACCAAGGGCCGCAGCAGGGTGTTGCCGGCCAGTACGAAGGCGGTCAGCATGGCGGCCTCGATGGGAAGGCCCGATCCCGCGAAGGCGCCGACGGCGGCGGAACTCCATAACGTGGCGGCGGTGTTCAGGCCCCGCACGTTAGTCCCTTCCTTCATAATGACGCCGGCCCCCAGAAAGCCGATACCCGACACGATATAGGAAATGATCCGCGTCGCGCCCTCGGCGCCCAGCAGCCGCATGCCCATCCCCGCGAACGCGGCCGATCCCACGGCGACCAGAACATTGGTCCGCAACCCGGCAGTCCGTTGACGGTATTGGCGTTCGAGGCCGATCAGCATGCCCAGGAGAAAGGCCACCAGCATTCCGATGAAACCGCCGCCGACGGATGCGAGGTTTTCAAGCGGAGAGAGCGACATGCCCAAATTTCCCATTCGCGAACCCGCGGTTTCCACGAAGGAGGATCGCCTCCAAACGCTATTACCAGCGGCGCATCGGCCGATCCCTACAACAGGCTGTATTCAGGGTCTAATATCTCTGCACTACGTCTATAATGGAATATTATTGGGCCTGAAATGACAAAGATTCGGTGACAAATGAAAACAATTTTGCTAACCCTCGCGCGACCATAAAACGGCCGAGAGGATGTCATGACCGATACGACCGCCACGCTGCCTGGAACCAAGCCGCATCCGCTGGAGAATTCATCCAGCAAGCTCACCACCATATTCCTGCTTGTCGTTGTCCTGGCCGGCGCCGGCTGGGCCGGGTCTCAGCTTATCGGCGATCTCGCCGTCGTTCATGCCGGGTCGATCCTGCCCTATCTTTTGCTGGGCGTGGCGCTGTTCATCGCCCTCGGGTTTGAATTCGTGAACGGATTCCACGACACCGCCAACGCGGTCGCCACGGTGATCTATACGCACTCGCTTCCGGCGAATTTCGCCGTCGTCTGGTCGGGCATGTGGAACCTGGCGGGCGTTCTGGCCTCGAGCGGCGCGGTCGCGTTCACCATCGTCTCGCTACTCCCGGTCGAGCTGATCCTGCAGGTCGGCACCAGCGCCGGCTTCGCGATGGTCTTCGCGTTGCTGATCGCGGCGATCATTTGGAACCTGGGCACCTGGTGGCTCGGCCTGCCGGCGTCGAGTTCGCACACCCTGATCGGCTCGGTCATCGGCGTCGGCCTGATGAACCAGATCATGGGCGGCCCGAACGGCACCAGCGGCGTCGACTGGGGCCAGGCGACCAAGATCGGCTATTCGCTGATCGCCTCCCCGGTCTTCGGCTTCGTGCTGGCCGGTGGCCTGCTCTACATCATGAAGGGCCTGATCAAGGTGCCGGCGCTCTATAAGTCCCCCGAGGGGAACAACCCGCCGCCGTTCGC
>CAJCJC010000231.1 GCA_903970575.1 Alphaproteobacteria bacterium | reverse complement strand
CGAGAGCGGGTTGACGGAAACCTTTGGATCGTCCGGCGCGCCGCTGACGGCGTATGTCCACCCAATGAACCCGCCACGATTTCCCCCGGTCAGAATGTCCCCCAAAACGGGAATGGCGGCGACAATACGGTTGAAGGTGTCGACCGGCACGACGGTGCCCTTAAGCGCGATGCTGTCACGGTCGAAATCGACGTCGCCTTCGAAACTGATTCCGAGGGCGCCGGCGGAACGGCCATTACGGAACGTGATCTTGCCGTCGGAATAGTCCATCTCGGCGCTGAGT
Organism: Alphaproteobacteria bacterium; assembly: GCA_903970575.1. Classification (GTDB taxonomy): domain Bacteria; phylum Pseudomonadota; class Alphaproteobacteria; order BOG-932; family Roseiterribacteraceae; genus BOG-932. The sequence continues at coordinate 6,799 of CAJCJC010000231.1, read as the reverse complement.
TGATCGAACCCTAGCCCCTGCCCGGAGAGCAGGTCGACAAAACCTGTTAACGACATCGCATTGACCAGTCGAGCGATGATGGGCGCATCGATGAGACGGAACTGCTTCAAGTCAAGCGACGCCTTGGTGAGCCAGGGCTCGTCGCTTACCTGCGTGGCGCCATCAAGACGAAGAACGCCGCCCCGCACGCCGCGCGTCAGCCCCAGGGACGACAGCGCCGCGCCGGCGTTATCCGCAGCGAAGTGGAGCGCGATTGAGTCGCCCTCAGGCTGGTAGGTTAATGTAACCGGCCCCCCGGCAACGGCGGTCAGGTTCGCGGCATCAAGACGGCCGCCGGAAAGCGTTGCCGTGCCCGAAAGAGCATCCAGGGTTGCTTTCGGTCCGGTCAGTACATGATCGAGCGCGACCGTCAAATCGATCACGGGCGTATGTGAGACCGGACCGGCCGAGCCTTTTTGAGCAAGGATCGGCGCGGCGTCGAAGATGGCGCCCTTGAGCGATACGGCGTATCGAGGCGCGGACTGCGCCACTCCAGGTTCGGCATTGGCGACTAACGAAAAATCTTCGTGCGGGGTCACTACATGGCGGACTTCCGCGTGGCGAAACGCCCCAGCGGCATCGAAATCAATCGCCCCGTCGAGCGTCAGACCAGCGGACTCGATCTTTAGCAGCGGCGCTCTACGCAACACGTCGTCGACAAAATCGAGCGATGCCGACGCTTTACCGGCATCGCCGGCGTTCTTCTGGAGTTCGAACGCGTCCAGCGCGAAAGAGGCGCGGCTGATGTCCCCCTCCACATCGATCGTCATGTCACGCGACCGGGTTATCGAGACCTTGGCCGTGACATCGATAGGACCATGCAGCGCAACGCCGTCGGGGGGGATAAGACCTAGGGCGGCGCGCGCGGAGTCATCCAGGTCGGCCCGAAGCGAAATCCGGCTGCGGAACGGGTCGCTTACCTTGAAGGACTCCTGCCAGTCGAGCGATAACGGCACGCCCGATAGCTTGGCGTTACCCGTCAGCCGCATCCCCGATTTGTCGACGGCCATGGATAAAGCGCCGTCCGTGACGTCCCGAGGGCCGACCACTCCTTTGACCCCCACGCCGTCGAGCGTCCCCTTCGCGCCGAGCCTCACCTGCTTGAACTCAAGAGACTTGATCAGGGGAAAATTGAAATTGGCGCGCATGGCCAAATGCCCATCAACGTCCTTTGGGATGACGCCAAGATCCCGCGCGTACCCGAGAGGTTTCATGTCCAAAACCGCGAGCGCCGTTTTGAGCGGCCCGTCCAGCGCTAAATCGATATCGATCGCGCGATCGTCCCGGTCGAAACCCGTCAGCACGATTTTTCCGTCGGATATGGCGATATCCAGGAGGGATCCCGTTTCGATCGTTAAATCCATATGCGCGCCATCGAAGACGCCATGCCCATCTATGCCTCTGATAGGAGGCAAGGGCGGAAAATAATTGACGCCCAGCCCCACGTAGTCGAATGCGCCGGCGACAGATTTGATTTCGACGGATGACGGGTCATCGGTCCGTCCAACGCCCGACAAATGCACCTTTCCGGTCTTGATGGTTCCCTCGGGAATATGCCCGATGACCCAATCCCGGCCGCCGACCGCGAAACCTTCAGGCCATATGTCGTTAAAGCGCGCAAGCGGTATGTTCGCGACATCGGCATCTATATCGACCGATAAATCGGGCCCGGAAAATATCGCCGCGCCGGCCGCCGAAAACTTGGCGTCGCCCAGATCGAGCGCGATTTTATCGAGGATAAGCCGCTTGCCCGCATCCGTCAGGTGCAGATCGAGCGCGAGGGAACTCAGATGCAAAGGCTGCGGATAATAAGCCGGAAGCACGATATCGCCGGCGTCTCCATGCAAACTGGCGTCGCCGCCTATAAGATTGCCATTTCCATCCAGAACGGCATGAACCTGACCACTGACCGGAACCGCGAACGCCGAGAGCGGTTGCAGCACGCTGGCGAGAGGCGCGGCGGCGGCAACATCGAAACCCGCTACGGTCAGCGAGAGATAGGCCTTCCGCTCCGCGCGGATATAACGGGCCTCCCCCAGCAGCCTGGCCGGATGGCCGGGCAATGCGATCGACAGGTCGATCTGGGCTCTGGCTTGCGCCTGCGAGCGCGTAAGATCGAGATCGACATCCGGCGCGGACCAAGTGATGCCAAGCTTGCGATAGTCGACGGTGATACGTCCATCGACCAGCCGCACGCGACGAAGATGACCGAGCCCATCACCATCGCTCGGCGGCTCCATGAAGCGTGTAAGCGCTTCACTGAAATTGCCAGCGCCCTGGGACGCGTTGGGAACGCCAACAACAAGGGAAAAATGATCATCCTTATCGCGGACGATCGTGATTTCCGGACGATTGGCGTCGATCTCTATCAAACTTGGGCGGCCAAGCAAAAAATCGGGCACGGAAAACGCCAACGTGCCGTCCTGAAACGCGCCGACTCTCTGGCCATTTTGACCGACGACGCTGACGCCGCTGAAGCGTATGTCCAGAACAGGTCGAAAACGACGCCACTCGATCCTGGCATCGGTGAGTTGGACACCGAAACCCAACCCGGAATCGTTGATTTTCTGCTCGATATAGGGCCGGAGAAAGCTTCCTTCGACGGAAGTTGTCGATAGCCGCCATATCAGGAGCGCGGACAGCACCAAAAGGCCGCCCAGCGCAACGCCAACGATCTCGAGCAGAACCCGCGCCGTGCGATAGATCATAATGTCATGCGCGCACGGCTCAGGCTATCTGGTAAACGGTGACAATGCTTATTAACAACAGACTGCCACTTCATGATCCCACTAACGGAAGCTCCGCCCTGATTCGCCGCGGAGAGGAGCGCTGGCGCGAACACGCGCGCGACACCGCAAACCCGGCGATCATGCGTTTCGCCGCCGACGCGCTGAACGACGCAAGCCTTCGCTCGCTCTTTCAAGCCGTATTTGCCTATAGCCCATACCTGACGCAGGAGCTCATGCGCAACATCGCCTTTGCGCGCGAGATTGTCGAGACCGGGCCCAATGCGGCGCTGACGCGCGTGATCGACGGGCTTACCTCTCTGGATGTCTCCAAAACGACCACAACCGATATGATGATGCTCTTGCGGCGCGCGAAACGTGAAGTCGCCCTGGTGACCGGTCTGGCGGACCTATCCGGAGCCTGGGATTTGGGCCGCGTCACCGGCGCCTTGAGCCAGACCGCGGATACCTGCCTGAACCTGGCCATCCGCCATCTCTTGTCAACGCCCGCGTTCGCCCGGTTGCCGCGCGACGGCGAAGGGCTGGTCGTACTTGGGATGGGCAAGCTTGGCGCGCGCGAGCTGAACTATTCCAGCGATATCGATTTCATTGTCTTTTACGACGACGCCAAGCTTGGCGCGTTGGCCGATGAGAACGGGGGACAGGATTTTGTCCGTCTGACTCGCGCCTTGGTGCGCGTGATGGAGGAGCGGACGGGCGATGGTTACGTCTTCCGTACCGATCTCCGCCTCCGCCCCGACCCTGGGGCGATGCCGCTCGCGGTGTCGCTCTCGGCAGCGGAGAGTTATTACGGAAGCCTGGGCCAGAACTGGGAACGCGCGGCCATGATCAAGGCGCGTCAGGTGGCGGGCGACCCACAATCCGGTGACGCCTTACTCTCGTTCCTCGGCCCCTGGGTGTGGCGGCGCAGCCTAGATTTCGGGGCGATCGAGGATATCCATTCGATCAAGCGTCAGATCAACCAGCATAAGCTGCAACCGGCCGGAGACCGCGCCTCGCAAGAGGCGTTGTTTGGCTATAATGTCAAACTTGGCCCGGGCGGCATTCGGGAGATCGAGTTTCATGCCCAAACCCAGCAGCTTATCTTTGGCGGACGCGACCCAACGTTGCGTGCGCCTGCGACATGCGATGCTCTGACGGCGCTCGCCGCGGCGGATCGAATTACCGCCGAGTCCGCCGAGACGTTGATCGAAGCCTATGAATTCCTGCGCAAGCTGGAACACCGGCTGCAGATGGTCGACGATCGGCAAACCCATGCCTTGCCATCCACCGCGGACGGGATGACATGGATCGCGGGCTTCATGGGATTTCCGGATAGCGGCAGCTTTACCGCCGCGCTGAGCGAGCGGCTCAGCCGCGTCCACGATCGCTTCCTCGCCCTGTTCGAGAAATCACCCTCTCTTTCCGGCCCCGGCAGTCTGGTGTTCACCGGCGTCGAGGACGACCCCGAAACGCTTTCCACGCTCGCGGACCTCGGGTTCGTCAATCCGGCCGGAATCGCCGCCGCGATCCGGGGTTGGCATCATGGACGCTATCGGGCGATGCGGAGCGAGCGGGCGCGGGAGATACTGACCCGCATCACGCCCGATCTGCTGTCGGCCCTGGCCCGAACGGCGGAACCCGACGCCGCCTTCCTGCGGTTCGACGCCTTCCTAGCCGCCTTGCCGGCGGGTGTGATGTTGCTCTCGCTCTTCGATGAAAATCGGCAGCTCATGGGGCTGGTCGGCGACATCATGGGTATGGCGCCATCGCTCGCGGAGCGTCTTGGACATAATCCGGCGCTGTTCGACGAATTGCTGACACGCGATTTCTTCGCGCCACCGCCAAAGGCGACGAAGCTGCGGGAGGATCTGGACCAGACGCTGTCGCTGGCGCGGGATTACGAGGATTCGCTGCTGCGCATTCGCGGTTGGGCGTCAGGCCGCAAATTCCAGGCAGGCGTGCAAGTCCTGGAATCGATCAGCAACGGCGAGGAGGCCGGGCATTTTCTGGCCTCGGTCGCCGAGACCGCTCTGGAGCGCCTATTGCCGCTGGTCGAAGGGGAGTTCAAGGCGAGACATGGCGCCATTCCGGGCGGTGGTTTGGCGATCGTCGCCCTTGGGCGCCTTGGCGGGCGCGTCATGTCATTCTCGTCCGACATTGATCTGGTGACGATCTATGACGCGCCCGAGGGCGCGGTTTCGGACGGCGCGAAACCGCTAGACGCAACGGTGTATTTCACCCGACTGACGCAACGGCTGATCGCGGCCATCACCGCGCGGATGGGCGATGGAGCTCTTTACCAGGTCGATTTGAGACTGAGACCATCCGGTGAGGCTGGGCCGGTCGCGGCAAGCCTGGATGCGTTCCGGCGCTATCACGCCGAGAGCGCCTGGACCTGGGAGCACATGGCCCTGACCCGAGCCCGTGTAATCGCCGGCCCGGCGGGGCTAAGCCAGTCGGTCGAGACGGCAATAAGGGACGTATTGACCGCGCCGCGCGATCCGGATCGGCTGCTCGCCGACGTTGCCCACATGCGCGTTAGGATCGCCGAGCAGCATAGGCCGCGCAATCGTTGGAACTTCAAGTACGTACCGGGCGGCCTGATGGATATCGAATTTATCGTTCAATACCTGCTGTTGCGCGAGGCCCCGCACGACCCCGGGCTTCTGACCACCGAAACAACGGTGGCGATCGATCGGCTTCGCGCCGGCGGCTATTTGAGCGAGTCGGCCGCCGCCGACCTGTCTGCGGCGTTGCACCTGGCGTGGCGCATACAGGGGCTGATCCGGCTGACAACAGAGCGCGCGCTCGATCCGGAGATAGCGCCGGCGGCCATCCGCGCGCGGCTCGCCGCCGAAGTCGCCAGAGCCACCGGCGCGCATGGTGAAAATCAGGCGATTGACTTCGTCGAAGCCGAAACCATACTTGACGATGTTCTGGCTGCGTCTCGGCGTCGATATGACGAAATCGTCGCCGCGCCGGCTGCTCTTCCACCACCCAATCCTTGATCAAGAGGTTCGCATGTCCTTGTCCGCTGGCGCGATAGCTCCGGATTTCACGCTGCCGACCGATGGCGGCGGCTCGATCTCGCTGTCGTCACTCAAGGGCGGCAGCGTCATTCTCTATTTCTATCCCAAGGACGATACATCGGGCTGCACGGCCCAGGCTTGCGGCTTTCGCGACGCCCTTCCGGATTTCACCGGGGCCAAGGCGACGGTGATCGGCGTCTCCAAGGATCCTGTTTCGAGCCACGACAAGTTCAAGAAGAAATACGAACTGCCCTTCACCCTCGCCTCGGACGCTGAAGGTCACGTTTGCGAGGATTATGGGGTGTGGGCGGAGAAAAGCATGTATGGGAAGAAATACATGGGTATCGAGCGAACCACGTTTTTGATCGGCCCGGACGGGGTGATCCAGAAGGTATGGAACAAGGTCAAGGTTCCAGGGCATGTCGCCGAGGTGCTGAAAGCCGTCGCGGGTTCATAGCCCTGACCGGATTTTAGTTTAGCGCGCGCCCTTTGGTTTACCGAATAGCTGCCGGAGTTCGTCCTTGGCGTTTTCCAAGATATGTTTTTGCGCTTTGGGTAAATTCGACCCCGCGCGATTGATGTAGAAATTCAGCATCGACATCGCCGAACGGAACGGCGTCGCTTTACGTCTGCGGCTACGCTCGGCTGAAAGCTTGAGCGACGCCGCAATCGCCTTGGGATCGTGCTTTTCGAAGACGCCGCTTTCGAGGTCGAGCGCGTCGCTATGCTCTGTTACCTGGGCGGACCATTTCCGCCCGTCATTTTGTTCAAGCACGGCAGCCTCCACGGTTTTCCTGAAATTATAATATCAAAAACCGCGGAGCTGTTCCGACCTTACCCCTGTAGGCTCACTCCGCGACGTGATCGAGCGGCGCGGAGGTAGATTTCCTCAGATATTCCGTGACATGGCGGGCGACGATCTCCTGCTGGTCCTGAAAGAAGTGGTTGGCTCCCGGAACGACCCGATAGTCGATCGCCAGCCCCCGCTGTTTGGAAATCTTC
>CAJCJC010000230.1 GCA_903970575.1 Alphaproteobacteria bacterium | reverse complement strand
GGCCCGATAACGGACCTTAACGTGATGACGCGGCGCGGGCGCTTTCGCCATACAATGCTGCGGCTGACCGCCCGGCAAGAGATGACCGTGTGGTGCTGCGGAGCGAGCAATATGATTGTCTCGGTTCGTGACATACGGATCGCGCGAGACGGCGCGTCGATGGATGTGGCCGCCGGAGGGACCGTACGTTTCGACGAACCGGCCGGTCCGCTCGAACTCACCGGCTCCGGATTGCTTGAAATCTACCTGATCGAACTGTTCGCGCTCTAACGCGCGCCGACCGCAAGTATATCCGGGTTCCTGAAGCTGGGTTTGCCGTAAGAAAGCGGCGCGCCGTTGATTTCCGTCACGGCGCCGCCTGCGGCCAAGACCAGCGCGTGGCCGGCGGCGGTGTCCCATTCATAGCTCAGGCCCAATCCGGGATAGAGATCGGCGGAACCGCGCGCGACATCGGCGAATTTGAAGGCGCTGCGCGTTACGATCCGCTCCCCGATCGGCAGTGAGTCGAGATAACGCTCCAGCTTGGCGGACGACTTTGGATAGCTGGCGGCGACCGTCAGCCTACCGTTCTCCGGCGGATGCCTGACACGCAAAGCCGTGCGTTCCCCTTGCGCGACTTCCAGCGCGATTCCGGGCAGGGCCGCGGCGTACAGCACGTCTCGCACGGGGCTATACATCACGCCCAGAACCGGCCTGCCGCCCTCCACCAGTCCTATGAGGACGGTGAACTCCCCGCTTTCGGCGATGAATTCCCGCGTGCCGTCCAGCGGATCGACGAGCCAGAAACTGCCACCGGAGATATCCGGTATGCGGCCTGCTTCGACGCCCTCCTCCGAGACGACGGGGATATCGGGGGTCAGCGCCTGCAGTCCGGGCGTCAGAATCGCGTCGGAGGCCAGGTCGGCGGCGGTTACGGGGCTGCCATCCGCCTTGACGATCACGGGCGTACCGGTTTGATAGAGGCCGAGAATGGCCGCGCCTGCTTGCCGGGCGAGGCTTTCGATTTCGGGCAGCAGGGCCGCAAGTTGTTTCTCTGTCAGCATGGCGGGACTTATGGCATGGGTTTAGCGCTCGCCGCCATGTTTCCGGCCGCGACCTGTCGCCACCCGGCGATCGGCCTATAATCAACTCTTTTGGGAGTGTGCTTGATGATCCATCGCCGGTTTGCCGCTCTGGGGTTTGCCGCTCTGGCGGTTCTGGGCATTCTCGGCGCCGCCGATAGGGCCTTGGCGGCGGAGCGCGTCGTTTTCATGACGGACTGGAAGCCCGAGGCGGAGCAGGGTGGATTTTATGAGGCTGAGGCGCTGGGGCTTTACGCCAAGCGCGGCCTCGATGTCGAAATCCGCTCCGGCGGCTCGGCGGCTAATCCGCAGCAGTTGATGGCGGCAGGCGCCGTCGACATGGCGATCGGCTCCAACAGTTTCTTTGCGCTGAATCTGGTCAAGGCGAGCGCGCCGGTCGTTGCGGTCATGGCGAGCTATCAAAAGGATCCAGAGGTTCTGATCCTTCACCCGGACGATCCCGCCAATTCGATCGCCGATCTCAAGGGGCGCCCGATCATGATCTCCGACGCCTCCATCGACACGATGTGGGCCTGGCTCAAGGCGAAATACGGTTTCAGCGACAAGCAAATCCGTAAATATACGGGCAATCCCGCGCCGTTCCTGGTCGGCAAGACCGCGATCCAGCAGGGTTACGTCACATCGGAGCCGCTGGTGATCGAGCAAGCCGGCGGCTTTAAGCCGAAACTCTTCCTCTTGGCGGATGACGGCTATCTCACCTATGGCGGCATGGTCCTGGTGAAACAAAGCTGGGTGGACCAGAAGCCCGAGATCGTGAAGGCTTTTGTCGAGGCGAGCATCGAGGGTTGGCGCGCCTATCTGAATGGCGATCCGAAACCTGCCGATGACCTGATCAAGAAGGGCAATCCCGACATGACCGATGACATACTGGCCTATGCCAGGGCGCGACTGAACCAGTATGGCATCGTCGATTCAGGAGACGCCAAGACCCTTGGAATTGGCGCCATGACCGACGCCCGTTGGAGCGCCTTCTTCAAGGGCGCAGTGGAGGAGGGGCTTTATCCGGCTGACCTCGACTATCGCAAGGCGTATACGCTTCAGTTCATCGATCAGGGATATGATTTGCCGGGCCCGGCTTCGTCCCGCTGATCGATGTTGAAACTGACTGGCGTCGGGAAACGCTACCCGGATGGTCTGGCGGCGCTCGAAGGTCTGGACCTTACAATTCGCGATGGATCGTTCACGAGCATTGTCGGGCCGTCGGGCTGCGGAAAGAGCACGCTGTTGCGGCTTATCGCCGGCCTCGCCGCCCCCACGGAGGGCGCGATAACCGGGCTGGATGAAGGTTCGATCGGTCTCGTCTTCCAGGACGCGACGCTCATGCCCTGGGCCGATGTGTTCGCCAATGTCTATTTGCCGTTCAGGCTCGCCGGCGTTTCCCGCGTCGCCGCGTCGCCTCGGATAGAGGAGGCGCTTAGCCTGGTTGGCTTGCTCGACTTCAGAGGCGCCTATCCCCGCGCGCTGTCCGGGGGCATGCGCATGCGGGTCGCGATCGCCCGTGCGATAGCGACCAAGCCGCGATTGCTTTTGATGGATGAGCCTTTCGCCGCACTAGATGAAATCACGCGCAATAAGCTCAACGACGACCTTCTGCGACTCTGGCGGGAGGGAGATTTCACCACGATATTCATCACGCACAGCGTGTTCGAATCCGTCTATCTGTCGACCGACATCGCTGTGATGACGGCCCGGCCTGGGCGGATCTTCGCCCGATACGAAATTGCCGGCCCGACTGCGCGCGACTCCGAATTCCGCGCTAGCGCCGTCTATCTTGACGGTTGCCGCGCGGTCTCGCGGGACTTGGAGCGCGTCATGAGCATGGGCGCGCCATGAGCCGTTTTCTGCCCCTGTCGGTCGGCATTTTTGTTCTATCGCTTTGGGAAGCGCTGGTTCGGGTGCTTGATGTACCGAAATTCATTTTGCCGCCGCCTTCGATGATCGCCGATGCGCTGATCTCGAATTTCCCCCAGTTGCTCGACGCTTTGTGGGAGACGTTCAAGCTGACGGTGCTTGCCTTCGCCGCCAGCTTCGTGGGCGGCTTGGCGCTAGCCGTCCTGTTTGTGCGCAGCAGGCTGATCGAGCGCAGCTTCCTGCCCTATGCCCTGGTTTTGCAGGTGACGCCGATCGTGGCGATCGCGCCGCAGATCGTCATTTGGGTTGGCGTCGATCATGTGGAGCGCGCCGTCTTCATTCTCGCAACGATCGTCGCCTTTTTCCCCATCCTCTCGAACGCCAGCCTGGGTTTGCGCTCCGTCGATCCCGGGCTCATGGACCTGTTCAAACTCTATCGCGCGAGCGGGGTCCAACGCCTCTGGCTTCTACAGCTCCCGAGCGCGCTGCCGGCCCTCCTGGCCGGGGCCCGCATCAGCGCAGGGCTGGCGCTGATCGGCGCCGTGGTGGCCGAGTTCGTCGCCGGCTCAGGCGAGGCGGTCGGCTTGGCTTGGCGAATCAGCGAGAGCGCAAGCCGGCTTCAGACACCGCTGACTTTCGCGGCTTTGTTGCTGCTGTCGCTTACCGGTCTCGCGCTGAATGCGCTCGTGACGATGATCGAAAAGCGCTTGCTTCGCCACTGGCATCCCGCCCATGGCGAAGCAAGCTGACTCGCATCGCTTATTTCTTTGGTTTCATGAACTTCAGGATGAACTGATCTGTCTTCCCGCGAATTGCCGGATCGAACACCTTGGCTGTATGCGGATCGTCCGGATTCTTGAGAAGATCGCTCTCTCCGACAAGCTTGAAGCCGGCGGCCTCGACCTCTTTCTTCACGGCGTCCGGGTCGATCCGATGCAGGGTGCTCGTATCGGCGACGCCTGAGCCCGGGGTGGCGACGTGATCCAGAACAACGAATAACCCGCCCGGCTTCAACGCATCGAAAATCGACTTATCGATAGCGGCGATATCGACGTCCTTCATATTATGGATGTCGTGATAGTTTTGCGACGTCCAGAAAAGATCGATCGATCCAGCGGGAAGGGTGCTGATTTCCTGTTCGCTTTCGCTGATGTTTGTGTAACTCGGATCGGCGGCCAACGCCTTGGCGGCGGCGGTCATTTTCTCCGGAAGCCCCGGGGGGGAGAGCGCGTAAACATGGCCTTTCGGCCCGACGATCTTACTGAAGATGCGTGTGAAGTAGCCGCCGCCCGGCCAATAGTCCACCACGGTCTCGCCAGGCTTAACGCCGGCGAACGCAAGCGTCTCGGCGGGTTTGCGGTTGGCGTCGCGCGTTTTATCGGTGTCGGGCCTCGCGGAATCCGCGACGGCCGCCGTGATATAGGCCGGTACTTTATCCGCCGCCAGGGCGTTCGCGCTGAAGAGCAGACCCGAAACAACCAAGCCTGCTCCAACGGACATCAAATAACGGTGCATCGAAATCTTCCCCTGTCTCTGTTGCGCGGGACCGACCATGATCTTGATTCCGCGATCGGGCAATTTAAATTCTTCGCTCTTCCAGCGTGAGCTGATCGAAGGCAAAAATCGCCAACTCATTTGCGTCTTCCGCCCGCGTCATCGTCGAGGAGCGGGCGAAACGCAGCCCCAGCCACTCGACTCTGATATGCGGGCGGCTGTCCCACGGCAGGGGAGCGCGACCGAACAACATCTCGGCGGTCGAAAAAACACGATCGATCCCAGTCGCCGGCCAGTCAGGACCGTGCTTGGCGCTAAGGTCGGCGATCCATTTGCCGGTAAAATCTCCGCCGAGAATCTCCGCGACCTTGCTGCCAACTAGGCGCATGCGTTTTCGCCGGTCATTGGTCTCCTCCACCAGCATCAAAATCGAAGCATTTCGGGGGATTTCTATAATCGGGTCGATGTCCTCGCGGCGGATCATACCGTCCGAACCGCGCTTACTTTCCAGATATTGCGCAACTTCATGCAGCCGGCGTGACGTAATCTCTTCGCGCGGGCAAAATTTCATCGGTTCCCAGCTGCCGTGGTCTAGAGTAAGCGAAAGAATGCTGTGAACGTTCGCCATGGTGGGCGCGGCAAGGGTTGAACTTGCGACCCCCCGCGTGTGAAGCGGATGCTCTGCCACTGAGCTACGCGCCCGCTCGAAGGCGGAACGTGCTTATAATGGCCAGAGATGCCGACGTCCAGGGGCGCCATCTATAAGTCTCGCGCGGCCCCTGGCTTTTACCGACTGCTTCGCTTTACTGTTCGAATATAGGCAATTCCAGTTTGTGTCGTGTCCGGATAATCGCGAGCGCCTGATGTCGCTCCTATCGGCGTTTCACGGCTTTCGGAGACGATTATGTTCGATCGCCGTGGATTGATGAAATTGACCGCGTCCCTCGCCGCGACCGTCGCGGCGTCCGGTTCCGACGCGGCCCCGGCGGACGACCGCCCTCGCGATTCGGCCCAGGCGCACCTGATCTGGGCAAAGCTCAACGGCGATCTTTCCGGACGCACCGTTTGGTACGTCATGCAGGGCATGGTCTGGGGATTCAAACCCCAGGCGGACGATCTGCCTCTCGCCGATTTCGCCAAACGATTTTACGGCTATATCGGTTGTACGGCCCGGAAGATGCATCTTGCCAAAGATGGCGCGATTGGGGTTCGATCGAAGAGCTGGAATTTCTATCGGGATCCGCTGAGCCTCGCGATTATCGATGAATTGCATAATCCCTATACCGGCGCGGTGGATTCTTGTCCGCCGATGTCATCGCCTATATCGGAGCAGGTGCTGGGGGCGCCCCGCAAGGCGGGAGCGTATCCGGTGGAAATGGCGCCCGAGCCGCGGCCTTACGATATGCGGATCGAGCGTATCGGCCCCTACGCCTGGCTTACAACCTCAAGCTTTATCCGCTTGAAGCCAGAGAATATCGACTGGTGGAAACTCGAGGGTGAACTCGATAACTACCAGTGTCTGGGGCGAGACCTGGACAATCCCCGCTTAACTCATATCCCCAACACCCGGTCGCAAAATCTCGTCGCCGAGTGGCAGACTTGGACGAAGATGCATGGCGTACCGGGGCATATCCTGTTCAAGGGCGATGGCGCGCCTCTCTTCGACGCGCGGGAGATTCCTGTCGAAGTGACGGCCGCGATCGAGAAATATTTTCCGGCTAGCTTGATGGAGACGCTGCGTTGGGATCGGTGAATGCGAACGGGCAACCGGCGCAGCGTTCCGTTATCCGCCCCTCGCCGCTCCAAATCGGTGATTTTGCCTATCGCCTTTCCATCACAACGCGCTGGCGGGATAACGATGTCTATGGCCACGTTAACAACGTCGTCTATTACGCCTTCTTCGATACTGTGGTGAATCGGTATCTGATCGAGCAAGGCGTCCTCGATCCTGAGGGCGGCTCGGTAATCGGTTTGGTCGTGGAGACGCAATGCCACTATTTCTCCTCCATTTCGTTTCCAGACAACGTCGTGGCGGCGCTCCGCGTCGAACATATCGGTCGTAGCAGCGTATGTTACGAAATCGGCTTGTTCCGAAATGACGATAGGGTCGCCGCGGCGCAGGGGCGTTTCGTCCATGTTTACGTCGATCGCGCGACCAGACGGCCCGTGGCGTTGCCGCCGGAATGGCGGTCCGTGCTCGGTCATCTTAAGGCGTGACGCCCAGCTCTCAACCATCGCAGCTGATTTCAAGTGAGGCGGAACCGGCGAGCGCCGATCGGCATATCGTACCGCTCAAGGTCCAGGTGGGATGGGGGCTCGGTTCATTAGGGACGGTGATCGTTCTCTCCATCCAATCGGTGTTTCTGCTGTTTTTCTTTACCTCCGTACTGGGAATTCAGCCGGGACGCGCAGGTACGCTTATTCTAGCAGCAAAGCTTTTCGACCTTGTCTGGGGTGTGGTCGTTGGGCGCGTGAGCGACCGCTCCCATACAAAATGGGGGCGAAGGCGACCATTCATGCTTGTCGGCGCGTTTTTCACGACCATCGGCATCCTCCTGGTATTCTGTCCTCCCATCATTTCACCGGCGTATCAAATCGCGACCCTGGTTGCTTTGGGTGTGGGTTACGGCCTTTTCAACGTACCCTATCTCGCGATGCCCGCCGAAATGACGATCGATCCGGCCGCTAGAACGCGGCTGATCTCCTGGCGAATCATTTTCGTTTCCATCGCCACTTTATTCACGATCGGCCTGCTGCCGTCGGTGGTGGTTTGGGGTGGAGGGGGCCGCGCTGGGTTCGTCCTACTGGCGGAAATGACCGCCGGTCTCGTTGGCGTGTCCATGCTGACAACCTTTGCGATGACCGCGCCCGCCCGTTTCCTTGATCGGACGGAGGCAAAGCCTGACCGTCAGACCGATTGGGCCGCGATCTGGACCAATCGGCCGTTTCTGTTGCTGATGGCGGCCAAGATAATGCAGTTGGTTGGCCTGGCGGTGGGTTCCGCGATCCTCTTGTTCTTCTTCACCGCTGTTCTCGGCGGGGCGGCCGGAAACGTCTCGCTGTGGAGCTTTATCGCCTATTCCGTGTCGATCGTCTCCACGCCGCTATGGGCGCGGATCGCGGCCGGTCGCGAAAAGCGGGGCCTCTACATCGCCGGGTGTATCGGCTACGGCCTCGTGACCCTGTCGTGGCTTTTGGCCGGTCCCGGGGAACCCTTCGCGCTGATCGCGCTGCGCGCCGCCCTGGTCGGTCCTTGCATCGCATGTCTGTTGTTGATGGGGCAGGCGATGCTGCCGGACACGATCGAATATGACCGTAAACGCTCGGGCTTCGGCCGAGAGGGAGTCTATGCCGCTGTCTATAACTTCGTCGAGAAGGGAACCAGCGCCGCCGGTCCTTTCATCGTCGGCTGGATATTGCAGCTCGTCGGGTTTCAGCCTCATCCAGGCGCCGGCGTCGAACAGACGCCGGAGGCGATTCGGGGCGTTTACATCGCAATGGCCGTCATTCCGGGCGCGCTGTATGTGATCAGTACGCTGCCGCTGGTCTTTTATAAGCTCACCGCAAGCGATCTCACGGCCATGCCCCTGGCATTCGTGCTGACGGAGGCCCTGGAGGGTCGCGATTAATTCGCGCTTCGCGGCGCTTTCTCCCAGCTGGCGGCGTCCTTGGGATCGCCTGTACCCGAATATTTCGCCACGTCCGGATAGGGATAGACCGGTCTTGTCCTGTCGTAGCTTCCGTCAGCCAGAGGATAGATCGGCCGCGGCAGGCCAAGATAATTCTGCTCCTTGATAAGGTGATGCATGATCATTTCATCCGGCGCCGTCCCTTTCTCATCCCAGTTCTCGAGCGCCGTCAGGAAATCCGCCGCGTCGCCCCCCGGTCCACGCCGGCAATGGCCCATTCCGGGGATCATGAACAGCCGGAAGAACTTTTGCGTGGCCGCTTCTCCGCCCATCGTATTGGTGGTGGTTTCGTAATAATCGACTGACGATCCCGGCGCGACCTCATTATCGTCCCAGCCGTGATACATGATCATCTTGCCGCCCGCGTCCCGGAAACGGCGCAGATCGGGATTCATGCCATAGCGCAGCCATGAGAGAATATCGCCGCGCTGGGGATCGGCATCGTAATCGTATTCGCGCTCCGCGTTCGCCGCGACATTGGGATAAAAGCCGCGTCCGAACGACGAGCCGATATCGACGATGCGTGTCGCTGTCTGCCCCTTGCCCGCGATGAACGATGGCGACCAGCCATATTCCGAGCCCTTAGCCATCCCGCCCATCCCCGTGGACAAGCTCTCCCCCTTTGAATTCATGGGGCCGGCGTAAATCTTGCGCACGACATCCACTTCCGCGCTGGTAAGACATTGCTGGGTATTTGCCCCCGCCTTGCATTCGATCGACGCCGGGTCCCATTTACACTGCCTCGGGTCCATCAACAGCCCATCTTTCAGGCCGTCCAGTTCGTCGCACGCCGCCAGCACCGCCTTGCGAACCATCGGTAATTTTTCCGGGTCCATGATCCCGTTACCGTTCTTATCGAGGTTGGCCCGCGCGCCCCATTCGAGATAGCTTGGGCCCGTCCCATAGGCCGGGGCGGAGACCAGGATTGCGTTGAAATCATAAGGGAATCTTTGCGCTTCGATCACGCCCTGCACGCCGCCCGTGGAACACCCCATGAAATAGGATTTTCGCGCCGGCTTGCCATAAAACTGCTCGACGATTTCCTTCCCCGCCAGCGTCCCGACATGAGTCGCCCGATAGGTGAAATCGATGATGGCCGTAATGTTGGCGTAGCCGTAAAGCTGGGTTTGCCCCTGATGCCCCATGTCGGTGGCGATAACGGCGTAACCCCGCGCCAGAGGCTCCGTCAGTTGCGGGTTATAGATAAGGCCGCAGGCGCCGCCACAGCCATAATGCATGAACTTCCCATTCCAGTTCTTGGTCGGCATGCGCAGCTCGAAGCCGATATTGGGCGCGATAACGCCGTCCACGCGGCATTCCTCGGGAATAATTCCATCGGCGGGAAGAACGTCGGCCTTGTAGATCGCGGTCGGCGCGTCGGGAATGCGGGCGAATCTCTCCTTTACCTTGTCCTCTTGCGCATAAAGCGTGGCGTAGCCGGCGAGGCTGGCGC
>CAJCJC010000229.1 GCA_903970575.1 Alphaproteobacteria bacterium | reverse complement strand
TCAGGGCCCACTTCGCAACCCGCCGACAAAAGGATCAACAGGACGGGAACCGTGGTCTTAAGGATAGATCGATATTTCATACGCCAACTTCCGAGGGGCGCGGACCCAGCGGAATATCGCTTGTCCGTCCGGTCTTGCGTTTCCGCCATTGTCTAAATCGCTCGATGTAAAGATAGACGACTGGCGTCGTGTAAAGGGTCAGTACCTGACTGAAGAGCAGACCGCCCACGATCGCGACTCCCAGCGGCTGACGCATCTCGGTCCCATCGCCGGTCGCGACGGCGAGCGGGATCGCGCCGAAGATCGCGGCCAGCGTAGTCATCATGATCGGACGGAATCTGAGCGAACAGGCTTTCAAGATCGCCTCGCGGGGCGACAAGCCCTCGATGCGTTCCGCGTCCAGCGCGAAATCGACCATCATGATCGCGTTCTTCTTCACGATGCCGATCAGCAACAGAAAGGCGATGATCGCGATAATCGTGATCTGCGTGCCGGTAATCAGCAAAGCCAGCAAGGCTCCGACGCCGGCTGACGGCAAGGTCGACAGAATCGTGATCGGATGCAAATAGCTTTCGTAGAGAATGCCGAGCACGATGAATACGGCCGCGAGCGACGCCAGGATGAGCAACGGAAGATCGCCCGCGAGTTGCTTGAAGTTCTGCGCCGTGCCGCCGAACTCGCCGTGAATCGTCCCCGGCACGCCGATCTCGTTCATAACGCGTTGGATGACGGCGATCGCCGTACCGAGCGATTCCCGTTCCGGCAGATTGAACGCGATGGTCGTCGCCGCGAACGTACCCTGATGATTGACCGATGTCGGGGTTGACCCGGTGCCGAAATGCGCGAACGCCGACATCGGGATCATATTTTCCTTGGAGACGCTGACGGCGGCGCCGGTCGAGGTGCCGGCGCGCCCCGCATTGGCGAGAGCGTTCGCCTGCGCGTTGCGCGCGGTGTCGCCGGCGACGGCCGCCGCGCTCGTGGTGGCGCCCTTCACGATCGTCGTGCCGGCCACGGCGTTGGTGGACTCGGTCCCGCTAACCGCGCCGCCGGACGTGCTGACGAAAATATCGTTCAGCACATCTGGATTCTGCCAGTATTCGGGCGAAACCTCCATGACCACATGATACTGGTTCAAAGGGTTATAGATCGTGGAAACAAGCCTCTGCCCGAAGGCGTCGTAGAGAGCGTTGTCGATCTGGCTTTCCGACAGTCCCAACCGATAGGCGGCGTCGCGATCGACCACCACTTCGGTTTCCAGGCCGCCCGGCTGCGCGTCGGTATCGACGTCGGTCAGCTCGGGAACCCTCTGTAACGCATCCTTCAGCTTGTCGGCCCAAAGTTTGAGTTCCGCCAGATCGTCGCCCTGAAGGGTGAACTGGTATTGCGCGTTCGCCTGGCGACCGCCGCCCGGCAGATCCTGATCGGCCTGCAAAAAAGTCTGCGTCCCCTTGATGGCGAGGAATTTGGGGCGCAGCCGCGCGATAATTTCGTCAACCGACATCTTTCGCTCGGATAACGGCTTCAGCGTGACGTTGAGGCTAGCAGACGCCGTGCCGCCCTGACCTCCCCCAGGGCCGCCGCCGCCGCCGCCGGTATAGGCGACGACATCCTCGACGGCGGGATCGGTTTTAATGATCGCGGCGGCCTGAATCATCTTGTCCTTCATCGCCTGGAAAGACGTGCTCTGATCGGCGCGCATTCCGCCGCGCATGTGGCCGGTATCCTGCTGCGGGAAAAAACCCTTCGGCAGGACGACGAACAAATATAATGTGAGTGCGATCGTGGCTGGAATGGTCAGAAGCATCAAAATGCCGTGGTTGACCGCCCAACCGACCGATCCGTCATATCGAACCCGCATCCAGTCAAAGAAACGGCCGGTCAAACGCGCCAGCAAGAGCGGCTTGTGCTCCGCCTCGGTGGACAATAATCGGGCGCACATCATCGGCGTCGTGGTCAAGGAAATTACGAGCGAGATCATGATGGAGATGGCGAGCGTCATGCTGAATTCATGGATCAGCCGGCCAAGGATTCCGCCCATCAGGAACAGCGGCGCGAAAACCGCGATCAACGAGAGACTCATCGAGAGAACCGTGAATCCCACCTCGCGCGCGCCCCGGAACGCGGCCTTCATGCGCGGCATGCCAGCCTCGATGTGCCGGCTCGTATTCTCCATCACCACGATCGCGTCGTCGACGACAAACCCCGTCGCGATGGTAAGCGCCATCAGCGAAAAATTATCCAGCGTATAGCCCAGCAGATACATCGCGCCGAAGGTGCCGATCAGCGACACCGGCACGGCGACCGCCGGGATCAGCGTCGCGCGCAGATCGCCGAGGAACAGATAGACCACGAAGATCACAAGGACGACGGCGATAGCCAGGGTGCGCTCAACCTGTTTCAGGGAGGCGCGAATGGTGATGGATCGGTCATTGGCGATCTCGAGGTCGATCGTGCTCGGGATCGAACGCTGCAAATCCGGTATCGCGGCCTTCACCCTGTCGACCGTCTGAATGATGTTCGCGCCCGGCTGCTGCGTGACGAACACGTTGATGGCCGCCCTGCCATTATAGAGACCGTAATTGCGGATATTCTCGGTCGCCCCGTCCTGCTTGTCCGTCACCACGGCGATGTCTGAAAGCCTGACCGCCTCGCCATCGCGATACGCGACGATCAATGGCCGATACTGGCTCGCCAGATTGGCCTGATCGTTTGTGTATATCTGAAAGTGCAGGTCGTCGTTCTCGATCGAACCCTTGGGCGCGTTGGCGTTGGCGGCGGACAAGGCGGCCCGCACATCCTCAAGCCCGATCCCATATTTGAAAAGCGCCTTCGGGTTCAGTTCGACCCGCACCGCGGGCGATGAACCGCCCCAGACTCCGACATTGCCGACACCCTCCAATTGCGACAGCTTCTGCTGGATGATGGTCGCCGCGGCGTCATAGATCTGCCCCTGGCTCAGCGTGTTCGAGGTCAAGGCCAGAATGATGACCGGGAACTGGGCCGCGTTGAATTTGAAATAGGTGGGATTGCTGCGCAGGCTGCTCGGCAAATCCGCCCGCGCGGCGACGATGGCGGCCTGGACATCGCGCGCGGCG
>CAJCJC010000228.1 GCA_903970575.1 Alphaproteobacteria bacterium | reverse complement strand
GGCGATGGCCTGGGGCAGGGTCGCCGCCGGGCGCACCCGCGGGATGGCGGATGGGCTTATCGCGGCTACAGCAATTGTTCACCAGAAGATACTTGTCACGCGCAATGTAGGGGACTTCGCGGATATCGGCGTTCCCATGGTCAATCCATGGGGTCGATAAACCATCCTCACTACGCGGCATGTTCGGCGCCATAACTTATCGCCCATGGTTGACCGGGAAAGGAAATGACCGATATCAGCATTGGAAATCGCAATGCCATAACCTCTCTGAAAGGGAAATGGATCGGAAATACTTTGCTTCCGGAAAGTCAGTTACCGTACGACTTTGGAATAACGGGGCGGCAGGCTATGATGGGCGTTCGGGCCGCCGTGATTATGAGACAATGGGATACGTTATTGCA
Source organism: Alphaproteobacteria bacterium (assembly GCA_903970575.1). Classification (GTDB taxonomy): domain Bacteria; phylum Pseudomonadota; class Alphaproteobacteria; order BOG-932; family Roseiterribacteraceae; genus BOG-932. The sequence goes on along the minus strand of CAJCJC010000228.1, from coordinate 2,677 downwards.
GGATGCATGGAACTTTGTAGTAATGCTCAATCCGTCCCGCTTGGACGGTGGCGACGGGCCATAGCCCGTGTTGAGTAGGGCGCTCGATCAGGCTGTCGCCGACCCTCGTGAGCGCCACCGCGACGATGAATTTTGGCGGCAGGGTCCCGCATCCCAACCCGCGTTGCGATTTCTCTTCACGAACTGGGAATGCGGCGGCCATGTTGAGCCCGCGCTGTTTGTCGCGCGCCAGTGCCTGATGCTCGGCCATGAGGTGTTGTTCGTCAGCGACGAGGCCAATCGGATTCAGGCAAACGCCTTCGGCGTTGCTTTCAAGAGCTGGTCCTCCGCGCCCAATCGACTTGGCCTGGGAAACCCGGCGGAAGGCATCACCGATTGGAAGGCGCGGACCCCGATTGGCGTTCTTTCGGCCGTTTGCCGTGAGGTCATGGTCGGGCCGGCCGCGGCCTATGCCGCGGATACGGCCGCGTTGATCGGGGCGTTCAAACCGGATTTGGTGGTCTCTCATGAGCTCTTATTCGGCTGCATGATCGCCGCCGAGGCCGCCGGTCTGCCCTGCGCCCTGATAAGCGGCAATGTCTGGTGCTTTCCAACACGCTCGGACGTGCCGCCGTTCGGCCCCGGTTTCCTGCGCTTTGGCGCGTGGACCCTCCCGCGCGACCGGATCACCGCCCGCGCCATTCGCTGGCTCTATGGCCGCTGGACCCCCGCGATCAACGCTGTCAGGCGTCAAGCGGGCCTGGGGGCGCTGCGAAATCTTCTCGACCAGCTCGATACGCCGGTCTCGATCGTGCTGGGGGTCAGTCGGGCGTTCGATATCGGCGATCGGTCGCCGCCGCCCCGTTTCTTCTATGCCGGGCCTCTCATCCGGACGCCGGCCTGGGCTTCACGCCATGCCGAGTTGGCAAGTCAGACGTCAGGCGCCCAGCAAAGTCAGGCTGCGGACGGTCACGCACGCCCCCGGGTGCTCGTGTCGTTCGGCACCACGATGCAGGGGCAGATACCCGTGATCGAGCGCTGTATCCGGGCGCTCGCCGGTGAACCGATCGACTGTATCGTGACCCTTGGCCCGGCGGTGGCGGGACATGATTTTCCCACGGCAGACAATGTCCGCATTCTCCAAAGCGCGTCGCACGACGATATCGTGCCGTCATGCGCCGCGGTGATCTGCCATGCCGGGCATGGCACCATGGTCCGCCCGATCATGCACGGCGTGCCGTTGCTGTGCATTCCCATGGGCAGGGATCAGCATGACAACGCGGCCCGCATCGTCAGGAGCGGCGTCGGCCTCCGCCTGCCGGCGACGGCGGGGGCGGCGCGCATCCGTCGCGCGGTCCGGCGTCTTATCCGCGACCCGCGATTCCACGCCAATGCGCTGGCGCTCGGCGGCGCGATCAGGGACGAGCAGGATGACGGCGCCGGGGCGGCGCGCCATCTCATCGGCCTCGCGGTGGGCGCCCGGCGCGCCTCCGTCTAATCGCTGTCGCGCCTCCATCGCGCGTTGCAGGTCGGTCCGCGTCCGATTATGCTGTTGGAAAATAGGGAATTTCGGAGCTTCGCGCCATGAAAATGCTTCAACACAGTCGGTTCGGAGAGCCCGACGAGGTGCTGGAACTGCTGGAGCAGGATTTGCCGCCGCCGGCCCCGCATGAGGCGCGGGTCAGGGTCGAGGCCGCCTCGCTTCATATCGGCGATCTGAAGAATATCGCCGGCGAGAAAATCATGGTGCGGAACGTCAAAAGCGGCGACGATCTGCATGTCGACCTGCCGCAGGTGCCCGGCATCGAGGGCGTCGGGCGGATCACGGCCATCGGCGCCGACGTCAAGGATTTCGCGATAGGGGACCGGGTGTTGCTGCCCTGGCAATGCGGCAGTTGGCGGGAGGAATTGAACGCCGACGCCGAACGCCTGCATCATGCGCCCGAAGGCGACGCGGTGCAGCTCGCGCTCATGATCAACGCCTTTACCGCCGAATTCGCGCTGCGCGATCTGGCGCCACTGGCCCCCGGCGACTGGTTCGTCCAGAACGCGGCCAACTCCAATGTCTGCCGCATTATCGTGCAGCTCGCCAAGGCGCGCGGAATCCGCACCGCCAATATCGTCCGGCGGGAAAGCGCCCGCGACGAATTGCTGGCCCTCGGCGCCGATGTCGTCTTGCTGGAGGGGCCCGATCTGCCGGCCAGGCTGCGCGCGGCGACCGGGGGCGCCAAACTGATGGTCGGTCTCGACAGCATCGCCGGCGAGGCGACCGGGCTTTTGGCCGAATGCCTGTCCGATGGCGCGACGGTGGCCAATATGGGGCTGATGAGCGGCGAGCCCTGCTCCATCCCCTCCTGGATATTGCTGTACAAGCGCACCAAAATCGTCGGCCATTACGCCGGCTACAACATCGCGGCCCGGACCCGGGACGAGCAACGGGAGATCATTGGCGAACTGGCCCGGTTGATCGGCAATGGGACGCTCGTAACCAAGATCGCCGCCACCTATAGACTGTCGGAGTATAAAGAGGCGGTGCGTCACGCCGCCAGGGGCGGGTCGGATCGGGACGGCAAGGTGGTGTTCGTGATGGACGGCGCGTGAGCGCCCGCGGCCAGAGCGCCCGCTGAATGCAAGACGGAATCACACGGCATTTCGCGACGCTCGGTCATCGGCAGGTGCATTACCGCCGGGCGGGGCA
>CAJCJC010000227.1 GCA_903970575.1 Alphaproteobacteria bacterium | reverse complement strand
GCCGCGCGGCCTATCCCGCCCTGAAGCAAGCCGCGTCAGAGCGCCCGCATGGCGGCCGCATCATCAATGTCGGCTCGCTCGCTTCCAACGGCGCGCTCTCGGGATCGGTTAATTATTGCGCCAGCAAGGGCGGCGCCTTGCAGTTGACTCGCGCCCTCGCGGTGGAGTGGGGACCCGAGGGGATCAACGTCAACGCCGTGCTCCCCGGTTGGGTGGAGACCGAGATCACCGCCGCGACCAAGACGGTTCCAGGTCTGCCCGAGATGATCGCCGGGCGCACGCCCAGCGCGCGCTGGGGACAGCCTGACGATTTCGCCGGCATCGCCGTGTACCTCGCCAGTCGCGCGTCGGACTTCATGAATGGCGCCGCTATCACGATCGATGGCGGCTATTCTGTGCGGCTGCTCTAGGTTTCGGTAGGTCCCGCAAGCGTCGCCGCCCAAACATCGACAAGGGTTTCCAAAAGGCTTTCGCGATCGGTCTTCCAGCCGCCGTAATGCCAGGCGTCCATGCAGCGCTCGATCTGGAAGATCAGCAGGCTGGCCCGCCGTCTCGCCTCGTTCGGCTCGAACCGGGACCATAATGGGCTCTCGCCCATCAGCGCGTCGACGCGCTGCTCCATCTGTTGCAGGAAATCGGCGCGCAGCTCCGAAGGCATTTCTTGGATCACGATAAAGGTGGTGTCCGCGTTCTGGTCCCAGGCGTCGAACAACTCGCGCATCCAGCCGCGGATGCTCCCATGGCTCCAATCCTTGAGCGCGCCAAATCGTTCATAAAGCGCGAACGCGGTTTCCCACATACTGCGCGCGAACTCCCGGATGACATCCTGCTTATCGGTGAAATGGGCATAGAACGTGGCCCGCGACGTGCCCGCCGCCTTGGCGATATCGTCGATCGAGGTAGCGCGCGTTCCGTTTTTAACGAAAAGGTCCCGCGCTGCCTCGATCAGGCGCTGCCGCGTGAAATCCCGCTGCTGCCGCCTGAGCGGAATAGGTTTCACCTGATTCATCGACGCCAACGCAAAATCGTTAAAGACCCGATCCGGAATTCAAGTCATTCATATCGATAGCATATGCCTGAAAGTTGAACACGCGTAAATTGACTCGACAGTTGTAAAGCTTAGGGTCATATTTCACTCAAATAACGCGCAACGCGAAACCGAAGTTAAAACGGTGCATGTCCAATGTTGGGGGAACTGGGAGCGGAGTTCAATGCGGTGGGTGGTGTCTCGGCGGGCGGTTATTGCGCGAAGCCTGAAAGCGATTCCAGTCGCGGGGTTTGTTGGCTTTTTGGCGAAAACGGGACTTGCGGCCGAGGCTTGCGCCGATCCCACGGATGGTTTGAGAGCCTCGCTGCATTACACAGAGACATCGGCTGACCGCGGCAAATATTGCTCCGCCTGTAGCTTCTTCGATGCGGACGGCGAGAACGGTTGCGGGACCTGCAAGATTTTCAACGGCCCGACCAATCCGAAGGGGCATTGCGATTCCTGGGCAGCCAAGGACTGACGACCCAAGATCGATAAGAATCAAGCGGCGAGAAAGCCGAATATCCGGGGGGAACGCTAGATATGACATGGTTGCGGAATACACTAAGGCTTGGCGTCGCAAGCGCGCTCGCGGCTCTTATCGTGGGCGCTTTTGCGAATAACGCCTCGGCGGAAACGCGCGGCTATGTCGTGAGCTGGTTCGGCGTGTCGACCTATTTTGGCGGCGATTCCGATTGCCCCGACGGCCTCAACCCGATGTCGACCGAGTTCTACCATCGAGAGTTGATCAAACTCGGATATTCCGAGGCTGACGCCACCCGTCTGTTGAAGGATTTCCCGGGCAATCCGGGCATGCCGGACGGGGAGTACATCAAGATCATGATGACTCGCGGCGATAAGAAACATAACGTCTACGCCTTCCCGGAGACCGAGGTCGACCCCGGCCTGAGGGAGATCAAGGGCAAGTTCGCCTATGGTTTCAATCTCGATGGCAAGGTCGATTCACCGATTTCCTTTATCGACCCCGATACCGGTGAAAAAGGCGTCAAGAACCAGCTTTACCGGACGCTTGGCTGCGTGCGCTCGTTCCGCGCCCCGCCGCCCGCGCATCCTACCTTGGCGCAGGCGCAATGGGACGTGCTGCGCGACCAGATGCCCGCCTGGGTGATCGAGATCAGCGGAATAACCGACTCTCAAAACTCGGATAATGTCCAGGTCGAGATCCATCGCGCCACCGACCATGTCACGCGCGACGCAAACGGCAACGTCCGCCCCGACATGTCGTTCACCACGGATCCCGATCCCAGGTCGCACAATGTCCTGCATGGACATATCAAGGACGGCGTCCTGGTGACGGACGAAGCGGATATCCATCTATTGGCCGACCCGTTCCTGCAGCCCGAATATCGCTTCACCCATGCCAGGCTGAAATTGCGGCTGGAGCCGGACGGTTCGCTAAAGGGCATACTCGGCGGATACCATGATTGGTACGCGCTTTACTGGAGCTATGCGTCCTCCGGCTGGGTCGAGGAGCACAGCACCTCGCTCGACATGCCGGCGCTCTGGTACGCGCTGAGGCGCAACGCCGACGCCGATCCCGACCCCAAGACCGGGCAGAACAAGTCCATCTCGACGGCCTATGAGGTCGAGGCGATCCCGGCTTTCATCATTCATACGGAGGAAAAGAACGACAAAAAGGTTTCGGACGCCCGCAAGGCGCCCGCGACAAGGCTTCAGGCCAATATGGGCGGCGGTCTAATCGGATTGTTGAAATCGCTGGCCGTTCTGAGGTCGCTGGCATGGCAATGACTCGCCGCATCACGAAAATCTTCGGCGTTACCGCCCTGCTCGTGCTTGGAGGGTGTGGGGCTAAGGACGATGCGCCGGCCACCAAGGGCGGTCCCGTTTCGCTGCGCCGGCTAACCGAACCGGAGTATCGCCAGATCGTCGCCGATGTTTTCGGGACCACGATCAAGGTTCCCGGCCGTTTCGAGCCGGATATCCGGGAAAACGGCCTTATCGCCGTGGGTACCGCTCGCGAAAGCGTCGCCGGTGCGGGCTTCGAGCAATATGACCTGACCGCGCGCGGCATCGCCGATCAGGTGGTGGATGAAACCCACCGCACCAGCCTTATCCCGTGCAAGCCAGCCCTGGCTTCCGCCCGGGATGATTCCTGCGCCGCCCAGTTTCTCTCCCGCGCCGGCAGGCTGCTCTATCGCCGCCCGATGACCGAGGGCGAGCTCAGCACCCAGGTCAAGGACGCCGGAGATTCCGCCGACAAGCTGGGCGATTTCTATGCCGGCTTGTCGAACAGCCTGGCAGGCATGCTGGTCTCGCCGCAATTCCTCTTCCGTGAGGAAGTCGCCGAGGCCGATCCCGACGCCGTCGGCCAGAAGCGTCTCGACGCCTATTCCAAGGCCGAGCGGCTCAGCTTCTTCTTATGGGACTCCGCGCCTGACACGGCGCTTCTCGACGCCGCCCAAAAGGGTGAGTTGGAGAGCGATTCCGGTTTGCGGCGGCAGGTTGACCGCATGATCGCGTCGCCCCGTCTGTCGGCGGGCGTCCGCGCGTTCTTCTCGGACATGCTGGGCTTCGATGGTTTCGCGGCTTTGGCGAAGGACCCGCAAATCTATCCGAAATACAACAGCGAGGTCTCTGCGGATGCGCAGGAGCAGACCCTGCGTACGCTGACCGATTTGCTGGTGACCCATGATGGGGATTATCGCGATATCTTCACCACGCGGAAAACATTCCTGAATCGCCTGCTGGGGTCGATCTATGGCGTTCCCGTCGCGGCCCGCACGGGTTGGGAACCGCATGAATACCCCCCGAACGATCCGCGCGCCGGCATCCTGATGCAGATCAGTTTCCTGTCCCTGCATTCCCATCCCGGCCGCAGTTCGCCGACCATTCGCGGCAAGGCGCTCCGCGAGATATTCCTATGTCAGAAAGTACCCGACCCGCCCGGCAACGTGAATTTCAACCTGGTGAACGACACCAAGAACCCGGCCTTTCACACCGCGAGGTCGAGGCTCACCGCCCATATCACCCAGGATAGTTGCGCGGGTTGCCATCGGATCATGGACCCGGTCGGTCTGGCGATGGAGAATTTCGATTCGGCGGGCGGCTTTAGGACAACGGAGAATGATGCGCCAATTATAACATCGGGTGAGATCGATGGCGCGACGTTCGATGACGCTTCCGGCTTCGTCAGGGCGGTCCACGATCTTCCCGCGGCGCCGCTCTGCTTCGTTAATCGCCTCTATTCCTATGGCGCCGGACGCCCTGCCGCGAAGGGTGAGGCGGAATGGCTCAATTTTCAGGAGAAGCAGTTCGCATCGACCGGCTACAAAGTGCCGGAATTGATGCGCCGCATCGCGACCAGCAAGGCGTTCTATCGGGTTTCGACGCCGGGGACCGAGGCGGGACAACCCAATACAAAGCTCTCCCTGGCGGGGACGGCCATACCAACGGAGACGGGAAAATGAGCGCGATAGCGAATGCGAGCCGCAGGACGGTTCTGCGCGGGATGATGGGCGGGGCGGCGGTGACCTTGGGCTTGCCCCTTCTGGATTGCTTTCTCAACGCCAACGGAACGGCCATGGCCGCCACCGGCGCGCCGCTTCCCGTCGTGTTCGGCACATGGTTCTGGGGCTGCGGCCTCAATCCCGGCCGCTGGGAGCCCAAGACCGTGGGCGCCAATTACGACATGAATATCGAGACGGCGGCGCTCCAGCCCTACAAGAGCCGGATCAACGTCATCAGCGGCATGAAGGTCTTCCTGGATGGAAAGGGCGCCAAGCCGCATTTCACGGGTGAGATGGCGATCCTGACCGGCGACGTGCCGCGCGAAACGCCAAACTACGCCAGCCTCGACAGCATCGTCGCCGACCAGATCGGAACGAAGACGCGCTTCCGCTCGCTCGAAATCACCGGCACCGGCAAGCCAACCGACAGCTTGAGCCGTCGCAGCGCCAGCGTGCTGAACCCCGCCGAAATTTCCCCGGCGGCCCTTTATACCCGCGTCTTCGGGCCCGATTTCCGCGATCCCAACGCCGCCGATTTCAAGCCCGATCCCCGGATCATGGTCCGTCGCAGCGTGCTCTCCGGCGTCACCGATCAGCGCGAGGCGCTGCTGCGCCAGGTGGGCTCGAACGATCGGGTCCGGCTGGATGAATATTTTACCGCGGTCCGCCAATTGGAGCAGCAGCTCGACCTACAGCTGCAAAAACCCGCGCCCCTCGCGGCTTGCTCATCGCCGGCTCAGCCGGCCGACGCCGAGATTGGCACCGAGATCGACAACGTCGTCGCCAACCATAAACTCTTCGCTCAGATTCTGGCCCACGCCGCCGCGTGCGATCAGACCCATGTGTTCAACGTGGTCTTCGGGGAGGCGACGTCGCCGCTGCGCCGCGCCGGCTCCGCCATGACCCACCACATTCTGACGCATGAAGAGCCGATGGACGACAAGCTCGGCTATCAGCCCCAGGCGACGTATTTCATGGGGCGGATCATGGAAAGCCTCGCCTTCTATCTCCAAACCCTCGACAGCATCAAGGAAGGCGACGGAACGCTGCTCGACCGGACGATGCTGCTGGCCCACAGCGAAACCGGTTTCGCCAAGATTCACGCGCTCGAGAATATCCCGATGTTCATCGCCGGCGGCGCCGGCGGCCGCATCAAGACCGGTCTGCATGTCGAGGCCACGGGTGAGCCGGTGACCCGGGTGGGCTTCACCATCCAGCAGGCGTTGGGCGTGCCGGTCGAGAACTGGGGCACGCAATCCCTAAACACCTCAAAGCCGATCGGCGAGATCATGATCTGATCGAACTGGAGTTCGTCGGCAATAAGGGAAGGGGGGCGATCATGAAAATCATCAGCGGCCTGCTCGTCATCGCCATTTTGGCGATGGTGGGCTTTCTCGTAACCGGGGCGAGGCATCCGGCCGGAGCCGACAAGCCGGCGATCGCTGAAGTCTCGACGATGCCGCCGGGGGTCACGTTCCAGACAATTGGGGCGGGGCAAGCGATGAGCGTCATGGGCGCGTTCAAGGGCTATGACGTGATCGCGGACGCCAAAGGCATGACCCTCTATACCTTCGATAAAGACCCGGCCGGCAAATCCGTCTGCACTGGGGAGTGCGCCAAGGCGTGGCCGCCGCTGGCCGCCCCCGCCGACGCCAAATCATCCGGCTTCTGGCAGGCGATC
>CAJCJC010000226.1 GCA_903970575.1 Alphaproteobacteria bacterium | reverse complement strand
CCACCGGAACTCTGCTGGTCGGCCCCGACATCGCGGCGGCCGCCACAGTGATCGACGCGCTCGACGCGCCGCTGATGGGCCTTAACTGCGCCACCGGCCCGCAGGAAATGTCCGAGCATGTGAAGTTCCTCTCCCAGAACTGGGAGGGTTTGATCTCGGTGCAGCCCAACGCCGGCCTGCCCGAACTGGTCGACGGGCAGACCAAATATCCCCTTTCGCCCGATGAAATGGCGATGTGGCTGGAGCGCTTTATCGCGGAGGATGGGGTCAATCTCGTCGGCGGCTGCTGCGGCACCACCCCCGCCCATATCAACGCGCTCGATCGGGTGCTGCGCCGTTTGGCCGGCAACAAGCTCCGGCCCGAGCCCGTCAAGCGCAACCCCCTCTGGGTTCCGTCCGTCGCGTCGCTGTATGGGCAGACCGCGCTCCGCCAAGAGAATTCCTATTTCTCGATCGGCGAACGCTGCAACGCCAATGGCAGCAAGAAATGGCGGCAGCTGCAGGAGGCGCATGACTGGGACGGCTGCGTCGAGATGGGCCGCACCCAGATTAAGGAAGGGTCGAACGCGCTCGATGTCTGCACCGCCTTCGTCGGGCGTGACGAGATGGCGGAAATGGACGCCGTCGTCACCCGGCTGACCGGCGCCGTCACCGCCCCGCTGGTCATCGATTCGACCGAGACGCCGGTGCTGGAATCCGCCCTCAAGCTCTATGGCGGCAAGCCCATCATCAACTCGATCAACTTCGAGGATGGCGAAAAGCACGCCGCTGATAGGCTTGTTCTCGCTAAGAAATTCGGCTGCGCCGTCATCGCCCTCACCATCGACGAGCAAGGCATGGCCAAGACAGCCGAGCATAAGCTCGCCATCGCCCGCCGCCTGATCGAATTCGCCTGCGACAAGCACGGCCTGCCACAATCCGATCTGCTGATCGACCCGCTGACCTTCACCATCGCCACCGGCAACGAGGATGACCGCAAGCTGGGGCAGGAGACGCTGGAGGGCATCAAGCTGATCCATGACGCCTATCCCGACGTGCAGATCATCCTCGGCCTGTCCAACATCTCCTTCGGCCTCAACCCCGCCGCCCGGCACGTGCTGAACTCAGTCTTCCTCGACCACGCGGTCAAGGCCGGCATGACCGGGGCCATCGTCCACGTCTCCAAGATCGCGCCGCTGCATCTCATCCCCGAACACGAGATAAAGGTCGTCGAGGACCTCATCTTCGACCGCCGGCGCGAGGGTTACGACCCGTTGCAGGAGCTTCTGGCCCTCTTCGCCGACCGCAAGGCGGCGGAAACCGTCAAGGCGGCCCGGCCCGAAACGGTCGAGGGCCGCCTCAAGCTGCGCATCGTCGAGGGCGACCGCAAGGGGCTCGACGAAGATTTGGCCGACGCGCTCAAGACTCATAAGCCGCTGGAAATCATCAACGAAATCCTGCTGGACGGCATGAAGGTGGTGGGCGAGCTGTTCGGCGCCGGCAAGATGCAGCTACCCTTCGTGCTCCAATCCGCAGAGACGATGAAGGCCTCGGTCGCCTATCTGGAACCGTTGATGGAGCGCGTCGAGGGGCAGGAAAAGGGCACGATCGTGCTGGCCACGGTCAAGGGCGACGTCCATGACATCGGCAAGAATCTGGTCGACATCATCCTGACCAATAATGGCTATCGCGTCATCAATCTCGGCATCAAGCAGCCGCTCGCCAATATCCTGGCGGCGGCGCGCGAGCATAAGGCCGACGCCATCGGCATGTCCGGACTGCTGGTCAAATCGACCGTCGTGATGCGCGAAAACCTTCAGGAACTAACGCGCGAGGGCGTCGATATCCCGATCCTGCTGGGCGGCGCCGCGCTCACCCGGAATTACGTGGAGGAGGATTGCGTCGAATCCTACGGCAGCGGCCGTGTCGCCTATGCCCGCGACGCCTTCGATGGCCTGACCCTGATGGATAAGGTCAAGACCAACGGCTTCGACGATTACTTGGCCGCCATCCAGAAACGCCGCGAGGGCAAACCCACCAACCGCAAGCGCAAGCTGGGCGAGGCGACCGACGCCGCCCCGCCCGTGGACCTCGAATACGCCCGCAAGCGCCGGCATGCGCTGGCCCAGGGCGTTCCCGTTCCCACGCCGCCCTTTTGGGGCGCCCGGCTGATCGAGCACGTTAACCCCAAGGCGCTGGTGCCCTATGTCAATGAGCGCTCGCTCTTCCAGTTCCAGTGGGGCTTTCGCAAGGCCGGCCGCAGCCTGGAGGATTTCCTGGCCTGGGCGCGGCAGGAACTGCGCCCCGTCATGCGCCGCATGCTCGATATCTGCGATCAGCAGGCCATTCTTCAGCCCCAGGCCGCCTATGGCTATTGGAAGGCCGCCGGTGAGGGGGACGATCTGATCGTCTTCGCCGAGGATGGCTCAACCGAACTCACCCGTTTCACCCTGCCGCGTCAGGCCCGGGCGGACGGCGAATGCATCGCCGATTATTTCCGCGACGTGGATTCCGGCGAACGCGACGTCGTCGGCTTTCAGATCGTGACGATGGGGACCAAGGTCAGCGACGTGGCCCGCGAATGGTTCGAGGAAAACCGCTACCAGGATTATCTTTATCTCCACGGCCTGGGCGTCGAAATGGCCGAGGCGATGGCCGAGTTCGTGCACAAGCGCATGCGCTCCGAACTCGGCTTCGCGGAGGAAGACGCGCGCGACATGGAGGCGCTGCTAGGGCAGGGCTATCACGGCAGCCGCTACTCCTTCGGCTACCCCGCCTGCCCGAGACTCGAGGATCAGGTCCCCATTTTCAGGCTGCTGGACGCGGACCGCCTCGGCGTATCCCTCTCGGACGAGTTCCAGATCCATCCCGAACAATCCACCTCGGCCCTCGTGGTCCACCACCCCAAGGCCAAGTATTTCAGCGTGTGATTGAATTCAGGCTTAAAGCCCTCCCCCCTCAATGGGGAGGGTTGGGTGGGGGTGATGTTCCCGTTAATCGCGAGTCTAACCGATGGAACGATGCTCCGGGCGCCTGCCGGTAATATAAGGTTCGTGTTGTGTTTCACGTGAAACACGCCATAGCCCATTGATTTTATTCAATATCTTCCGGCAGGACGGGCGGCGGTGGGCGCCATTATCCCCCTCCGAAGAACATCCAGAGACCCAATTAACCACCCGAAAACACCGTACGGTCACCGTCGCCAAGACCGTGATCGGCCCGTTTCCAGGCCGCCGCCAATTCCGTCGTCGATCGTCCTCCATAAAGAGAACGGCGCCCTTTCGTACGCCCCTTATCCAATGGCAGGGGCAGGGGGACGATATCGCTCGACCTCAATCTCGCCGCAGCGCCATCTCCGGCGACAAGGCCTGGTTGCCCTTCAGAAGATCGGAAAGGGTCGCGCGCCGCACCCCCAGCGCCTCGGCCGCATCGCCAACCATCAGGTGCAGCTCATCCAAAATCTCATCGCGCATAAACGCGCCGGGTGCGGCGGGCTTAGCCCAATCTTGCTGGGTTCCTCACCCATCAGTGGCAGTCCTCCAAATCCAGGTTGCGGATTTCTACCCCCCGATCCGTCTTAGCATTCCTTTGCTTTTCTGACCGGGGGCGCCATAGTTGCAAGATGAACAGAAACGCAAATCGCATCGCGCAAATGAAGGCCGATCTCGCCGCCAGCGCGGCTGACATCGAAGCCGGCCGGATTGTGCCCGGCGAAACAGTGCATGCTCGCATTGAGGCCGCTCTTGAGCGGTTCGAGGCCGAACAGAACCGCGATGACCATAACTTGGCCGCTGCTATTCCCCGTTGATCCTTCCCTATACGATTCGCGCCGCTGGTCACGTCGACGCGCTTGTCAGCCACTATCTGGATAAGAAGAAACGGCCCGAGGCGGTTCGCCGCCTTTTTCAGAAATTTACCGAGGCATCGACGGCTATCGGCGCCGGTAACGCCACAACGTACGATGCGCCACGGCCTTACCCGGAATTGAAGCAGCACGGCACGTAGTGGGTCTATGTAATCCGGTTATCTCGGCGGTCTTCTACGACGAGGCGGACATTCCGGCACGTTTCTGATATCAAGAATGCCTGGATCGCATCCCTCGTGTGGGGATGGCTCGGATCGAAGGCCCTTTGATGGGCATCCTTGAATGAGAATTAAGTGTCGCCCCGCGCGTCCAAGTTACGCGGTCGCCCGGCAGTTCATTCGGGTTGCGCTTTGACCCTGCTTCGCCCCTCTGCGGCGCTGGAATTGTACTAGGCAGACGCTAAGAACTCCGACGCCAAAGAGCGCGAACGAGGACGGTTCGGACACAAAGGAGGCCGGAACTCCGGTGCTGAAGGTAAGGCCGGAGAGAAAGGCTGGGTCATTGGAATCAAGCTGATCGATGGCGATGCTTAAGAGCTGTGAGGACTGATACTGCGTCGGAATCAAGAATTCACGCACGTCGAGACGTTGGCCTTGGCCGTTATTGAACCAGGTAGTCGTGGTGTCGGAGATGGTGTTAACCGTGTTTTGGTTGTAGTCGCGTGTATCGACGCCGCCGATCGACTCGTACGTGACGGAGCCGCCGCCGGAAAAGGTTAGAACCACGTTGTATTCGTCCTGGCCTAGCGTGCCGTAATAATTATTCAAAAGAGCGTAGAATGATGATTCGCCCGTGATGTCATACGAGGATAAATTGATCGTCAGGGCGGAAGACGTACCGGGGGAGGACGTCCCCGCGAGGAAGGCGGAGCCCATATAGCCGTTCGCCCCGTAGGCATAGGTTTCGAAGGGAATGCCGGTGTTGGCGTTGCCATAGGACAGGCCAACCGGATCGGTGATCGCGCCTAGCAAAACGTTACCGTTCAAATAGGAACTGATATCGACTTCGATGAAATCAGCGCGCGCAATGGGGGCGCCGCCGCAAATAGCACTTGCAATCATTAAAGCAGCAAGGGACTTATTCATCTCTAATCTTTCCTATTTCTTAACCGGGTTCAATTTCTCTGATTTACGTATAACGTGTCCCTTTCCTGCGCAAGCAGATTACGGTGGGTAGCGGAAAAACAATCAAGGTCGGAGTGCGATTCCATGGGAATCTGCTGACACCTTAATTTCAGCGGCTCTCTAACAAAATTCCACCCACGCGGACCGTCACGCGCTGTTCTAGGGCGTGTCCTCAATTATGAAGGACGATATGGTTTTTGTTGGTTTTGGACCAGTCTTGCGATTCCCAAGGCGCGGGATGCGCGATTCATGGAAGGTCGGCTGATTCGGGAGCTGACAGCGCCTTTATGGCTTCGGGACGATCAATGGGACAGGATTAAGGATATTTTGCCGGGCCGTGAAGGTTATGTCCGGGTGACGGCGCGGGATAACCGGCTTTTTTTGGAAGCCGTGCTTTACCGGTATCGTGCCGGCATTCCGGGGCGGGACCTGCCGGAGCGGTTCGGCGACGACAAGGCCGAGTTGCCCTTCAGAAGATCGGAAAGGGTCGCGCGCCGCAC
>CAJCJC010000225.1 GCA_903970575.1 Alphaproteobacteria bacterium | reverse complement strand
AAAGCCTGTCATCGTCACATACCATGCTCTGCATGTCTGAGAGTCTCTTATAGGCACTATGTCAAGGGCGGGCCTCATGCGACAAGCACAGGGGCAAAACAAGAGAATTGGAGCAGATCAGCACCTGCTTGAGCACGGCGTCGTTGACAGCGGCGCCAAGGTTGCCCACGTACAGCTTACAGTTGTCCGGCAGGTCGTCCCCGGGGCGTTGCCTCCCAAAGCCGCCGCCGCCGCCGCCGCCGCCGCCAAAACCGCCGCCGCCGAAGCCTCCACCGAAACCGCCATGGCCGCCCATCAGCGATTCGATGCCCTCGAATAGAAGGGCGCCGCCCGCCACGCCCGCCGCCGTGGTCGCGGCGCTGCGCAAGAAGGACGGTTGACCCGATGGCTGCGCGAACATCTGCGGCGCGGCGCCGACCGGCGCCTGCCCCCACGGACCCGCGGCGGCCGGAGGCGGTGCGTATGCCGGCTGCGGCTGATAAGCGGGTTGAGGCTGATACGCCTGGGGCCGAGGCGCCGGCGCGGGCTGCGGCGGCTTGCCGCTTCCGAAGATCGAGCTTAGGAATCCGCCTTCCTTTTGCGGCTCCTGCGTCTTCAATTGCTGCTCCAAATCGGCGATTCGGGCCTGCGCCTGATGCAGCGCGTAATCCTGGATCAGCACCGTCTGCGCCAGCACGTACGGCGTGTCCGGCTTGTCGCGCACAAGATCGTTGATCATCGTCAGCGCTTCCTGGTCGGGCGCCTGCGCCGGGGATTGGCGCAGCCTTGTGACGAGGTTGGTGAGTAGATCGCGTTCCTGGGGTGTCATGGCTAATCCCTCCTGACGGCAAAATCGCCGCGTCCTCCATATGGGATGTCGCGGCTTGGACCGCAATCTCCTTCATATCCGAGGCGCGCCATGCGCCAGGCCATTCATAAACGAGGGGCGCCCATGCGCCCGGCAAATCACGGGCGAGCGGCGGCGGACATTGACGCGGGGCGGCTTTCGTGGTTCGAGAGCCGCCTTGTTCGAAAGTGAACCGCCAGGAACCTCAGAAGCCTCATGACAACAGATGCAATTTCGACCGACGCGATTATCGTCGGCGCCGGCCCGGTTGGCCTTTTCGCCGTTTTCGAACTGGGCCTCAACGACATGAAATGCCAATTGGTCGATATTCTGGACAAGCCGGGCGGACAATGCGCCGAGCTGTATCCGGAAAAGCCGATCTATGACATTCCGGGCCTGCCGATCGTTACCGGCGCGGGGCTGGTCGACGCGCTGATGAAGCAGATCGAGCCGTTCAACCCCGTGTTTCATCTGAGCCAGATGGCGGAATCCCTCACCAAGACGGATGAAGGCAAATGGCGCCTGACAACGGACGCCGGCACGGTGCTGGAGGCGCCGGTGATGGTGATCGCGGCCGGCGGCGGCAGTTTCGTGCCCAAGAAACCGCCGATCAAAGGCATCGAACAATATGAAGGCAAATCGGTCTTTTATTCCGTGCGCCGGATGGAGACGTTCCGCGACCGCAGCATCCTGATCGCCGGCGGCGGCGATTCCGCGCTGGACTGGACGCTCAATCTCCAGCCGCTGGCGCATAGACTGACCCTGGTGCATCGCCGCGACGAATTCCGCGCCGCGCCGGATTCGGTCAAAAAGATGCGGGAGCTGGCGGAGGCCGGCAAGATCGACCTGCGGATTGCCCAAATCGTGCAACTGCACGGCGAAGGCGGGCAGATCGAGGCGGTGACGCTGAAGCCGGATGAGGGCGAGCCTTATACCGTGCAGTGCGACACCTTGCTGCCGTTTTATGGCCTGACCATGAAACTCGGCCCCGTCGCGAATTTCGGCATCAATTTGCATCAGAACCTGATCCAGGTGGATACCGCTAAATTCGAATCCGACATCCCGACGATCTTCGCGATCGGCGACATCAACACCTATCCCGGCAAGCTCAAGCTGATCCTCTCCGGCTTCCATGAGGCGGCGCTGATGGCGCAGCAGGCCTTCCGCTATGTGCATCCCGACAGGAAGCTGCGGTTCCAGTACACCACCTCGTCCAGCGACCTTCAGAACAAGCTGGGCGTCCAATGAAACTGCTGGTGACGGATTTGGATGGCGTCGAACATTCCGTCGACGCCATGCTGAACTGGACGGTGATGGAGATTATCCGCGACGGCGATTTGCCGATGCGGGCCGAATGCGGGGGCTCCTGCGCCTGCGCGACCTGCCACGTGTATGTCGACCCTGACTGGGCCGCCAAGCTGCCGGCGATGGAACGCGAGGAGCGCGACACCCTGGACGGCGGCTTCGAGATCGAGGCGAATTCCCGGCTGGCCTGCCAGTTGGTGATGACGACGGAACTGGACGGGTTGCGGGTGACGCTGACGAAGGATTGCGCGGGGTAATAAGTGTAATGCCTCCATTCGTCCGATCCATCTTGAAAACCTAACAATGATAGGTTATTTGCCCTAATGGTTACAGTCCATAGGGCGTTTGGTTTTCGTTTTATGATTCTCTCGAACGATCACGAACCCGCCCATGTTCATGTCTTTGGTCAGGGTGGAGAGGCGAAAGTGAATCTGGCCGGCCCATATGGGCTTGAGCTTGATTGGGTTGTTGGGATCAGCCAAGCCGATATGCGCCGGATCATGACCGAGGTTCAGGCCCATCGAGACGCGATGCTGATGGAATGGCGCAGAATCCATGGGTGACGATCTTGATATGATGATTGCCAACGCCGAGCGACGCGGGCGGCAATCTCTTGCGGACGAACCGCGCGCGGCGACGGTGCGGTATGACGCGCCCAGCGGCAGGATCATCGCCGAGTTGACCAATGGATGCGGCTTTGCGTTCCCGGCGCGCATGGGCGAAGGGCTCGAAGATGCGGCCGATGAAGATTTGGCCGCGGTCGAGATTTTAGGCAACGGTTATGCGCTCCATTGGGAAAGGCTGGATGTCGATCTGAGCGTTCCCGGTCTTTTGGCCGGCCTGTTTGGAACCAAGCGCTATATGGACAGCATGCGAGCGGCGCGGGCCGGTGGCGCCACCTCCACGGCGAAAGCGATCGCGGCGCGAAAGAACGGCGCAAAGGGCGGACGACCGCGTAAGAGCGCGGGCTGATGCGGCCTCTAAACCTCAGGCGGCTTCGATCCGCCGCGCGATCCATTGGCTGAGGCCTACGCCTCGGCCCAGAGCGCGAGATAATCGGTGATGCTCGCCTGGAATGAGTCCCTCAGAAGCGGCGTGTGTAGGGCGGAAAAGCAGAGCGCATTCCGCCGTCTTCCGCGCTGAAACGAGCCTGGCGGAATGCGCTCCGCTTTTCCGCCCTACATCCCAATCAACGCTTGCGCGCCCTAAGATTGCCACCTAGATTCATCAGGTCCCGATGAATTTAGGTTGCAGTTATGTTGAACCCTTTCCTGATGCAAGTCTCCGAGCCCGACATGGGCATCATATCGCCGCAGCGGATGAGCGACGCCCTGCATCTGGGGCTAGGCGCCTTGGCGCAGCTGACGGGCATCAATCGCACCACGCTCGCGCGCGCGCCGGAATCCGACAAGGTGCAGGGGGGGCTGGGGGTCATCGCACGGATCATCGGCATGGCGTCGGCGCTGTCCGGGGATAATCCGGGCAAGGCGATTCTGTGGTTTCGGCACCAGCCGATTCCGGCCTTCGATCTTAAGACCGCCGAGCAATTGGTCGAGGCCGGTCATGCCGACGCAGTTTTGAAACACCTCGAAATGCTCTCGGACGGCGTCTACGCCTAAGTGAATGCTTCCACGCGCGTACGGGGCCGGTATTGGCGGGTGATGGCGCCGAAATGGGCGTACGATCCGCTGAGCGGCGCCGGCGCGGCCCGGAATGGCGGCCGGTTCAACGCGGTTGGCGTGCCCGCGCTTTATTTCTCGGATACGATCGAGACCGCGCTTGCAGAATACAGCCAGGACCTGCCTGACCGGCCCGGGACGTTTTGCGCCTATACGCTGGATATTGGTGGAATAGTCGATTTGACCGCCCCATCTGTTCGGGATCGGCTTGGGGTGGACGAGGCGCTTCTTGCATCCCCGTGGAAGAAGATCGCGTTGATCGAGAAATCGACGCCGCCGACCTGGACGCTCGCGCGAACGTTGATCGACGGGGGCTACACTGGCGTCATCGCGCCTTCGGTCGTACGGCCCCGCGGCCGTAATATCGTCCTATGGCGATGGAACGCCGATCCGGGGGTGACGATCCGCTACCACGATCCAAACAGCGATCTGCCGACGGCGCCCATCGTTGCGCCCAACGAGCCGATCCGTTAGGCACATCCCATGTTCCCGCCCAGCCGCATCGTCTGTCTGACCGAGGAGACCGTCGAGACTCTCTATCTTCTGGGCGAGCAGGATCGCATCGTCGGCGTGTCCGGCTATGTCGTGCGTCCGCCGGAGGCAAGGCGGGACAAGCCGAGGGTCAGCGCCTTTACCTCCGCCGATACGGAGAAAATCCTGGCGTTGAAGCCGGACCTCGTCTTCACGTTTTCCGATCTTCAGGCCGATATCGTCGCCGATCTGCTGCGGCGCGGGCTGACCGTCCACGCGTTCAATCATCGCACGATAGACGGCATTCTGGACATGATCCGCACGGTCGGCGCGCTGGTCGGCGCGCTCGAGCGAGCGGACGCCCTGGCGCGAAGCTATGAAGACCGGCTGGCGGCGGTGCGCGCCAAGGCGGCGGCGCGCGGCATGCGTCCCAAGGTGTTTTTCGAGGAGTGGGACGAACCGCTGATCTCAGCCATCGGCTGGGTGTCGGAACTGGTGGAGATCGCGGGCGGGGTCGACATCTTTCCGGAATGCGCGCGCCAACCCGCCGCCAAGGACAGGATCGTCTC
>CAJCJC010000224.1 GCA_903970575.1 Alphaproteobacteria bacterium | reverse complement strand
GCGATGCACGGGCTTCAGCCCATCGCGCACATCCGGCAGCGAGCGCGACATGATGGTGGAAAGGGCATAAGCGAGATATTTCTCGCCGATGATCGCCGCCAGCTGTTGGTCGACAACATCGCCCCGATTCGGATCGGTCATGATCGTTCGATAACAGATTTTCGCGCGAAAAGGTTAGTAGCCGGGCGCCGTTAACGCCGAACCGCCTCGCGATAAATTCGCGGCAGGTCAGTCAAGAGGATGTCGTCGATCCTCATGCCCCCCATCGTCGCCTGACCGATCGGAACATCCGTGAGGTTTGCGTTTGTTATTCTGGACCCGCCGAGATTCACGTATTTGAGGCGGCAGCCGGCCATATTCATATTTTGGAAAGAGGCGCTATTGAACAACTGTCGAAGGATAATCTTAAAACTTTTGTTAAATGTTCCAAATAAGCTATCCTGGAACTTCACAACGATCGGTTGATAACCGAAAAAGGATCGACGGGAAGCTTTAAATCTGGCTGAAGCGTGAGCATGAACCGAAGTCAAAGACGGGCGGCAAAACAGCGGCGCGGCTCCGAAATACCCGGCTCGCCGATGGATATTCACGTCTTTTTCGCCGACGCCATGCGCCTGCATCAAGCGGGCAGCCTGGAGCCGGCGGAGCGACTCTATCGGCGCGTTCTCGGCATCGATCCCGGTCATTCCGACGCTCTGTACCTGCTTGGTGCGATCGCCTACCAAAAAAGACGCCTCGATCTGGCCGTCGATTTGATAGAGCAAGCGATTGCGATCATCGAAAAAGGACGTTCGTCGCCAGGTCCCGATAAAAGCGCGTCCTATTTCTCCACCTTCGCCGATGCGCTGCGCGACCAGGGAAAGCTGGATGAGGCGATCGCCTCCTATCGTCGAGCGCTTGATTTTAAGCCTAATTTCACGATGGCGCTCAATAATTTGGGGGATGCGCTGAATCGCCGGGGCAGCCATGACGAAGCCGCCCTGTGTTACCGCAAGGCGATCGATCTCAATCCAAACCTTCCGGACGCACACTATAATTTGGGCGCGATTCTCCAGGACCAGGGGCGCATAGACGACGCCGTGGAATCCTATCGGCGCGCGCTCGAACTGCGGCCCGCCCATGCCGAGGCATGCAACAATCTGGGCGTCGCGTCACAATTGCAAGGACGGCTTGAGGATGCGATCGATTACTATTCCAGGGCGATCGCGCTTAAGGCGGACTTTGCCGATGCTTATCATAACCTGGCGTCCGCGCGGCAGCAGCAAGGTCGCTTCGATGAAGCCGAGGTTATTTTCAGGAAATCCCTGCAGGTAAAGCCTGATTTCTGTATGGCCTACTACGGTTTGAGCGGCTGTCGAAAGTTCCGGGACGCCGATCGCCCGCTAGCCTTGGAGATCAAGGGGTTGCTTGACAATCCCAAGCTCACCGACGCGGATCGGACTTTTCTGCATTTCGCGCTCGGCAAAGTTTTCGATGATCTGGGAGATTACGGCCAGGCGATCCAGCATTTCGACGAGGCAAACCGCTTGGAACGCATGAATCATGACTTCAACGGGCAAAACTTCGCCGCCTCCGTCGATTGCGTCATCTCGGCCTTCCCGAAGGAAACCTTGACGTCGCCCGCGGCGTCGGACTCCGAATTACCAATCCTGATTGTCGGCATGCCGCGTTCAGGCACGACACTCACCGAACAAATCCTGGCGAACCATGCAAGTATCGGCACGGCCGGAGAGGTCAATTTCTGGTTCCAGCAATTGGAAAAGATTTCGAACCGCCATGACAGCCAAATCGAAGATTGGGCGGAGCAGGACGCGGCTCATGATTACGTCAAATTGCTGACCGGCGCCGCTCCTGGCGTTTCCCGCGTGATCGATAAGATGCCGTATAACTTCCTTGTTCTCGGCTTGCTGTATGGTTTGTTTCCCAAAGCACGCATTATCCATTGCCGCAGAAATCCGCTCGATACGGCGCTTTCGATTTATTTCAGCCGTTTTAACCCGATCGTGAAAGCACAGGATTTCGCGTATAGTCGCCGAGATATCGTGCTCTATTACCGGCAATATCTCCGCCTGATGGAGCATTGGCGCGCGATACTGCCGCCGGAGCGATTTCTGGAAATCGATTACGAAAATCTGGTCGCCGAACCGGAATCGACCAGCCGCGCGGTGGTGTCGTTCTGCGGTCTGGACTGGGATCCGGCTTGCCTGGCGTTTTACAAGACGGATCGGCCGATCGCTACCGCGAGCGCGTGGCAGGCGCGGCAGCCTATCTATCGCAGCTCAACCCAACGCTGGCGGAATTACGAAACCTGGCTCGGCGAATTTCGCGAATTGCAACCATCGGACGCCCGGTAGGTTAGGCCGAGGACCTTCCATACGCTTCCACAAAGCGGGTCCGCGCGGCTGGTAGGGGGCTATGCGTCGCCGCGAATGCAACACGTTCAAGGAAATGCCCGGTGAGCGCCAGCCCGTCGGCGATATCTGGCGGATCGGCGCTTCCCTGCCCGATGAGAAAGCCCGGCAGCCGCAGAAGCCGCGCACGCCAGGGCTCAGCCGCGGATTCAGAGATTGCTCGGCCGGTGCGGGGGCTGACATAGGTCAGCCGATCGTTGATCCCCGTGGCGGCGCAGCGTGTTAGGTCAAGTCCAAAACCGAGCAACCGTAGCAGGCCAAGCTCCCACGCCACATAGGCGGCGTCCCACGCCTGTCCGGGCAAAGTTTCGATCAGCGCCAGGGTCGCCTCGTAGAGCCCAGGATGGGGCTCCCGTTCCGGCGTCGACACGGCGATCAGGCTGCACGCGGATTGCAGCGCCAAAAGCCTGAGCGGCCGATCCATCAGCGCCGCGGCCCCGTTGGCTTCAGGCTCGAGAGTGTAATTGCCCAGATGTTCGGGCAACCGAGCCCGCCATCGCGCCAGAACCCTGTTTCCCGGTTGAATGCCGCCCCTGCGCCCGCGCGCCGCCTGTACGAGCCCGGCATGCGCCCCATGGCTCGCGGTCAACAACGTGGCGACGACGCTGGCCTCGCCATGTGGCCGCGCATCCAGAACGATCGCCGATTCGCACCATTCAAGGGACATTGGATAAACTTACTATAGTTTTGCGGTCAGATATCAGTGGATAGGGCGGAAGAGCGGAGCGCATTCCGCCGTCTCCGTCCCGAATCGAAGCTGGCGGAATGCGCTGCGCTTTTCCGCCCTACAAAAGTTGGCGCGATTTAAGCTCTCGATCTAAACTCGCCAATCCAGCCCAATCTCGCGGTAATGCGCTGAATCTTCCGACCATTCCTCGCGCACCTTGACGTGCAGCTTCAGGTGAACCTGGCGATCCAGAGCCTGGGTCAGTTCCTTGCGCGCGGCTTCTCCGATCGACTTGATCTTGGCGCCGTTCTTGCCGATGACGATGGCTTTCTGACCGG
>CAJCJC010000223.1 GCA_903970575.1 Alphaproteobacteria bacterium | reverse complement strand
TATCGGCGACCCGGAGATAGACATCGGCCGCGCCGTCGTCTTCTTGGTCGGCCCAGATTCCCGCTACGTGACCGGCATAACCTTGCCGCTCGACGGCGGCCAAGCCAATTTCGGATGATGTAAGCCGAGACTTTGAACCTTTCCTTAATCCGTGACCTGTAGCGCCACGTAAGCCGAGAAACCATTCGTCGTTGACGCGTTCTCCAAACCTCTGCCGGCCGAAAACAGCAGATGGTATTCCTCGGTCAGGCCGTAGCTGCCGCCGAGATTGAAGCCGGGCGTATCGCGGCCGCCCGGGGCCTGGGCGGTTTGCATGAAGGCCTCCCCGCCAAGCTGGAGCGTTTCGGTTACCTGATAAAGCGCCACTCCGCCCAAAAACCAGTCGTTCTTGCCAGCCGCCCCCGGATTGACGCCGTAGCCCACGCCGCCATACACGGTCCATTTATCGATCGTCTTTTGCGCCCAGATCGGGATGAAGCTTCGGCCCACGCCGCCACCTAGCCCGCGTTCATGATTGCCGGTTGGAATCTCATAGAGCGGGTAGAGGCTGACCATCGGGACCCAGCTATCGTCATCTTCTTCAATGAACCGATATTTGACGCCGATCTCCGTATCGCCCACGCCAATGGCAGATTTGCCATCGCCTCTCACATAATCCAATTGCGGTTGCACATGCAGTTGAAGGTCCGGGAGAGCGCCATAATTCGCGTCGATAAGCGGCAGCGCGGCGTTCCCTCCATCCTTGGACAACGTCCCGGTCAGGGCGTAGTTGACCTCCCAATGCTGATAGTCGACCGGTTCCGGGTCATCCGTGACGAAGGGTGGCCCAGCCATCGCCGCCCCCGATGCGGCGAGCATCGCCAATAGACCGAAGAACCCAGGCTTCAGCATTTTGCGCCGGCTTATACCGGAGTTTTCGATGAGGTCCACCGGATCGCGTTCTTGCATGGAAGCCCCGATGGAACAAGCATAACTCCCGCGAATTGCGAAGGTTAAGTTGGCGCCGACTGGCCAACTTGTCGGCCTGTCCGGTAGCTTGCTAATTATCAGCTAGCTACCTATCTAAACGCCAACGCGGCTTTGATCCGTAATGCTCTCGCACTCGATATTGGCGGCCTTATGACCGAAGCAATCCTGACGCGAACCGCCACCCTGGCGCCCAACAAGGCCATGATCACCATCGTCGTTATGGGGGCGACGGTCATGCAGGTGTTGGATACGACCATCGCCAACGTGGCGTTGCCCCATATGCAGGGAAGCCTCGGCGCCACGCAGGACCAGATTGCCTGGGTTCTCACCTCCTACCTTGTCGCCGCCGCGATCGCCACCCCTGTTACGGCGTGGGTGGCGCTGCGGATTGGCCGCACCAAGCTGTTCGTGTTCGCCCTGGGCGGGTTTACGCTTGCCTCGATGCTGTGCGGCGTGGCCGCCACGCTCCCCCAGATGGTGCTCTTCCGCTTCTTGCAGGGTATTTTCGGCGCGGCTCTGGTGCCGCTGTCGCAAGCCATTCTTCTTGACACCTATCCGCGCGACCAGGTTGGACGCGCCATGGGCATTTTCATGATGGGGGTTATGGTAGGCCCGATCCTGGGACCCGTTCTGGGCGGTTATCTAACCGATGAACTCAGTTGGCGATGGTGTTTCTATATCAACGTGCCACTCGGCATCGTCGCTGTTCTGGGCGCGCTTACCTTCATTCCCGAGACGACGCGAATCTCAGGCCGCAAGCTTGACTGGTTCGGCTTCGCCTTTCTCAGCCTCGCTATCGCCTGCCTGCAATTGGCGCTCGATCGAGGGCAGCAGAAGGGTTGGCTGCAATCGCCGGAAATCCTGGTTGAGATCGCCATGCTCGGTTTCGGCCTGTACATGTTCGTCGTGCATAGCGCGACGACGCGCGGGCGCGCGTTTTTTGACATCCGGCTGTTCCGGGACCGGACCTTCATTCTATCGACCAGCATCCTGACGCTCATCATGCTGGTCTATTACGGGTCGATGGCGCTGACCCCGCAGATGCTGCAGGAAGAACTGAATTATCCCGTCCTGACGTCGGGCCTCATCATGGCGCCAAGAGGGTTCGGCACGATCGCCGCGATTTTGCTGGTCGGCCAAATCGGAAAGTTCTTCAGCCAGAGGGTTCTGGTCGGCTTTGGCCTCTTCATCAGCGGCGTGTCGCTCTATTTCATGTCGCATTGGTCCTTGATGGTAAGCGCGCGGGACATCATCACGCTTGGGTTGATCCAGGGCGCGGGAGTCGGCTTTATCAATGTGCCGCTGACCACGATGGCGTTCTCAACCCTCGATAGCGACCTGCGCACCGAAGCCAGCGGATTTTATAATTTGATGCGCAATATCGGCAGCGCCGCCGGCATCTCCATCACATCCGCGATCCTGGTGCGGTCGACCCAGGTGAATCACGGTTATCTGACGGAATACATAACCCCGTTCCGGCGTATGGACGCCACGCCGGGAGTTACAGGAGCGGCTGGCCTCGAAATGCTGAACGGGGACCTAACGCATCAGGCGTCGATGGTCGGCTATATTAACGTTTTCATGATGCTGGCCGTCCTCTGCATGCTGATCATCCCGGTCCTGGCCTTCCTGAAGGCGCCCAAGGTTCCGCAAAAAGGGCCGATCGTGGTGGGGGAATAGCAACGGATTGGCGGCCAATCACGCCGCTTCCCGCGATACTCCTGAACCGGAGGCTACCCCGGTATAGGCGCTCCAGCCGATCGTGATCACCACGATCGAGGCCACGCCCGAAAAGGCGAACACGCAGGCAAGGCTTTGAGCCAGACCGGTAGGACCATGGAAAACCATATCTGACAGTAATCCGACCGACGCGCTGCCGAGCGAGAGCGAGACCAGCCCCGTCGCCAGCGTATAAAACGCCGTCACCTGACCTCTCAATTGATTGGGCGTGATCTGATTAAGGCCGGTCAGCGCGGCTGAGTAGGACCAAGTCGAACTCAGGCAATAGGGCGCATAGAGCGCCAGCGCCACCACGGGGTTTTCTGTCAGCGCCATCGCTGTGCCGGACACACAGACTGCGAGCGCATGCATCAGCGTTACCACCAGCGGCCCATCGCTGCGCCCACGTTTTTGGAGGGCCGCCATCATCCAGCCGGCGCCGAGCGCCCCGGCGACTCCGAGCGGTACATTATAAAGACCGAAAACCGCGGCCACCTTGATGGCGCTCCAACCGTGCACCCGGATGAACAGCGTCGCGTTCCACGCGATCGAGGCATAGATAGCGATGACATTGATCACGACGGCGGAGACCAGAGTGGCGTAGGCACGCCATTTCGACGCCACGAATTTGAGCGCGGCGTTCCAATCCGGCGGCGCGGCCGAGAGGCGACCGCGCCGCATCGGCTCCCGAATGGTGAGGGCGACCAGCGCTGCGATAGCAATGCCCGGCAGCCCCACAAGGAAGAACGTGATCTGCCACGTCTTCAACACGGCGACCCAGCCAACGGCGTTGACCTGAAGGAAGGACGCCGTTGCGATGGCAAGCCCGCCGACAAGATAGGAGAGGCCGGTTCCAACCGAGCTTCCCAGTAGGAACACGCTATAGGCTTTGGGCCTGCCCTCGGGTGGAAAATAATCGGCGATCAGCGACGAGCTTGCGGGGGTGACGCTCGCTTCGCCGATTCCGACGCCGATCCGCGCCATGAAAAGGGTCCGGAAACTATTGGCGAGGCCACAGCATAAGGTGGCCGCGCTCCACACCAGAACGCCGAGCGCGAGCAGCCGCCCGCGCCGCCATCGGTCCACCAGATAGCCCAGAACGATGCCGAAAGTCGTGTAACATATGGCGAAAGCAAGCCCCTGCAGCAGCCCGATTTCGGTATCGGAAATATGCAGATCCGCCTTGATCGGCTGCACCAGTAGGGAAATCGCCACCCTGTCCAGGATTGCGAAACCATAAGCCAGGGTCAGCAGAACGACGACATACCAGGCATAGGCCGGCGAGGGCCAAGGCTGAGCCGATTCGGGAACGACGACCTTGGGAATGCCGGGCTCCAAAGTGCTCTCCGGCGTCGCCCTAGAAGAAATTGACGCGCTTCTCATACTCGCTCAGTTCATAGTGGGTCTGCATATAGCCCGTGCAGAAGGCCCGCAGGGTGACATAGTCGCCATCCGCGCTAACCCAGATATGATAAGGCGGGTGGATATCGGTCCCCATATAGGAATCGTCCGTGCTGGCCCCGATCCGGAAATGCAGGGCGTCAAATTCGCCAGCCAGCACCGTGATCCGTTCCTCGCCGACG
The DNA here is from genome assembly GCA_903970575.1 of Alphaproteobacteria bacterium. Lineage (GTDB taxonomy): Bacteria > Pseudomonadota > Alphaproteobacteria > BOG-932 > Roseiterribacteraceae > BOG-932. Next base: position 4,444 of record CAJCJC010000223.1, on the reverse strand, counting down.
AAGTCGAGGTACAACCCACGCTTGCGCCTCAGGAGCACGGGCCCGTCCGCGCCGCGATGATGAAACGAGCACATGTACACGTCGGTGATCACCTGGGGCCCCGGGCCCTTGGAGCGGTCATAGGCCTGGGTCAGCAGCGCATCCGCCTGGATCGGGTGGGTTCCGAACAGCCGCACCGGGCGCTCCAGCAAAAACCGATGGGAGATGCGGCCTTCCTGCTCGGTATATCCCTCGCATTCGGCAAGCGTCGGCGTAAAGCGATACCAGCTTGACCCGACGAACGCCTCGTCCACGGTGATCCGCACAAATCCGTCGGTCGGAAACCAGTTCGCGTCGTAGCTGACGATGGAATCGCGGAGTACCCTGGGGGAATTTTCATCGATGGCGCAAAGCGCGCGGAGCGTGCGCCGGCCATCGACATGCCGCGTCATGATGAAGGTCTCGCCGCCCCGCACCTGGTCCAGCTTCTCCGGCTTCTTGGAGGTATAGATCAGCCGTCCCCGAATGGTTTCATGTTCCATCATCGACTCCGTTAAGTGAGGGATCAGCCTTGGCGGGTCAGGAAACCGCCGATCGTTTCGCACCATGCCTCGGGATATTCGAACGCCATCGCGGGGCCGCCGGGAAACTCGGCATGCTCCCAATCCGGGCGCATTTCGACCAGGCGTTTCACCTTCTCGAACGCCGGGTCCTTGCGGCTGGCGACCGACAAGGTGGGGCAGACGATGCGCGGGATATCCGCCGCCAAATCGTGGCGGCCACCCGCGATGCGAGCATGCTCTTTCCAGGGTCCGTTCAGGAAATAGGTCACGACCGAGATATGAACGGTGGCGTCGCTCCATTCGGGGTCGCCCAGCCGGCGCACCTGGGCCCAGCGCTCGGTGAAATGACCGCCGTCGGGCGCGACATCCTGAATCTCGCTCATCATGCCTTGGCGCATCGCCGCCCGTTCCTCCGCCGTGAAGATCACGGCGTTATCGAGCGCGAGCCGGGTGACCTTGTCCGGATGCGCCGCCGCAAGCCGTGCGGCGACGATTGCGCCGCCATGGTGCCCGGCGACCATCGCTTTTTCTAATCCGAGCGCGGAAATGGCGGCCGCGACGCAATCGGCGAACGCCGCAACCGACGGCTCGCCCGCCACGGGGCTGGACATCCCATGGCCGGGAAGGTCGACCGCGATGGCGCGGAGCCCCATCGCGGCCAGGATCGGCATCACCCGATGATACTGGATCGACGACCATGGCCCCTGATGGATTAAAATCACCGGGGCGCCTTGCCCCTGCTCCCGATAATGAATCTGGCCGGCGGGGCCGTCGACATAGCCTCGGCGTTCGCCGGGCAAGGCGTTGACAATGGGTAGCAACTTGGCGCGCTCCTTGTGATATGCGGGTATCTTACAGCAACGGGGAACTTGATGAAGCTTCGTTACACGCCCATCGCCAACTACGTGCAAACCGTGGAGGCGGTGATCAACCATGCCGGTTTGCGCGACCGGATCGAGCCCGTCCGTACCCGTCCTTTCGACCCCGGCATCGACCTTGCCGATTACAATCCGCTGGGCACCGTGCCGACCCTTGTGCGCCCGGATGGCTCGGCGATTTATGGCGGCCTGGTGATCTATGAATATCTCGACAGCCTGCATGACGCCGCGCCGCTTTACCCGGCGGCGGGCGAGGCGCGTTGGCAGGCCCTTCGCCGCGCCTGGCTGGCGGATGGCGTCTTCGACGCGATGGTGCGCATCATAGTCGAGGCATGGGAAAAGCCCGACGAACAGCGCCAGACCACGATCGCGCGCAACTGGCTGAAGATCACGCGCGGCCTAGACGCGCTGGAGAAAGAGGCGCCGAGTTTCGACGGACTTGATATCGGACAAGCCCGCGCCGTTGGGGCAATCAGCTTCGTCGCGCTGAAGATCGCGCCAACCGCCGCCGCCTCGCCCCATGTCGACCCGACCTTCGACTGGCGCGCGGGGCGTCCGGCGCTCTCCAACTGGTTTGACCGTTTATCCGGCATGGAAATATTCCAAGAGCCTCTTATCAGGCTTTAATGGATCAGCCCGGCGCGCCCTGCACGATCTGGCTTTTGCCGAAGAACGCCTCTCGGGTCTCGTCGTCCGGGTCGCCGATCTTCATAACATTCTCCATTAGCGCCGCGCCGTGGATAAAGGCCGGGCGCGCGCCGAGATCGCGATACCAGCGCTCCACGTTGGGGAATTCCGAGATTTCGATTTGGTGCAGCCAGCGCACATGCACCCAAGGCCATGTCGCGATATCGGCGATCGAGAGTGCGCCCGCCAGATAGGCTTCGTTCGCCAGCCGCCGGTCCATGACGCCATAGAGACGCAGCGTCTCGTTGCGGTAACGGTCAATCGCGTAGGGGATTTTCTGAGGCGCGTAGCCCAGGAAATGCCCGCACTGCCCGAACATCGGCCCGACGCTGGCGACCTGGAAGGTCAACCATTCGATCGCGCGATAACGCCCGACCGCGTCAGCCGGCATCAGCATACCGGTTTTCTCAGCCAGATACTGGAGAATGGCGCCTGATTCGAACAGCGACAGCGCGGCGCCCCCAGGCCCATCCGTATCGACGATGGCGGGAATCTTGTTGTTCGGACTGATCTTAAGAAATTCTGGCGCGAATTGCTCGCCGCGCAGGATGTTCACCGGACAAACACGATAAGGAAGCGCCGTTTCCTCCAGCATGATGGAAACCTTGTGACCGTTCGGCGTCGGCCAATAATACAGATCGATCATGCCGCAACCTTCCGCCGGAAATTCCTCGATACCGGTTTAATATTGCGGATTAAAAGCTGGCGCCAACGCAAAGTTTCTCGTTAAGCTGAAATCGAGCAATAAACGGTGAGCCAATGTCGGTGGCGACAAACCTGGATGAATTGCCCGACGCATTGCCCGGCGCGGCCGGCGCCCGTGTTCGCGTGCCGTTTAAGATCAAATTCTTTTACGGCGTAGGTGATCTCAGCACTGGGTTAATGGCCCCAGCCAGCGCCAATGTGGTCTTCTTCTACAATCAGGTCCTAGGCCTTTCCGCGATGTGGGTCGGCGTCGCCATGTTCGCGGGCTTGTATCTCGACGCGGCGGTCGACGCTATCGTGGGGAGCTTGTCCGATTCCACGAAGACGCGATGGGGGCGTCGCCACCCCTTCATCTTTCTTGCGGCCATTCCAATAGCCCTCTTCTTCTATTTTACGTTTTCCGTTCCGTCGGGCCTTCCGTATGGGTGGCTGATGAGTTGGATGGTTATCGTAACCTTGCTTTGGCGGATTGCAGGGTCGTTTTTCATTGTGCCGTATTGGGCGCTCGGAGCGGAACTCTCGCGGGATTTTCATGAGCGCACGACCGTTGGCGCTTATCGCATCTTTTTCATGTACGCGGGATTCGCAAGCGGGTTCCTGGTCAACGTCATCGTATTCGGCGCGAATACCGGCAGCCATCAGGAACAATTCGTGGCCAGTCACTACCATGCGATCGCAACATATGTGGCCGCGGCGGTGATCTTATGCGCCTGGAGTTGCGCCATCGGAACGCGATCGGTCATTCCCCGCCTTCCCAAGGCCATCAACAAATTCAGCATCTGGCGCATGTTCCGGGAACTGCGCGGTTTCCTGGGCAACCGGGCATTCTGCGTGTTCTTCGGCGGCGCGTTCATGTATTGTGTCGTTCATGCGATCTACACGAGCATTTCGATCTATCTCGGGACCTATTTCTGGGCATTGTCGACACAACAGATATTTCTGATGCCGGCGCTCGGCATCGTGGGCGTTACGGTCGGAACCTTTGTCTGGCCCGCCATCTCGCTCAGGATCGGCAAGAAGTCATCGTACATACTCGGAACGATAGGCTTCTGCGTCTTCGCCTCGATCCCGATCTTGCTCAAAATCGCGGGTCTATTTTTGAGCCATGATAATCCCGCGTACTTCCCGGTTATCGCGGCTTTTGGCTTCCTGGCGTATCTCTCCGGCGCCTCGGGCAGCGTGATCGCGGCGTCGATGTTGCCTGATGTGATCGATGACTACGCGGCGGACAGGCCGGAGAGAAATGTCGCCGGGCTTCTCACCGGCATGTTGAACCTGAACCTCAAGGTCGCCCAGGCGGTCACAAATCTGATCGTCGGCGCCATGCTCCTTTTCGTGGGGCTTGAGCATAAGGTGGAGGGAGCCGTCGGCTCGTCGATCACCACCAGGCTCGGCCTCACCTATATCGCCTCGCTCATCCTGTTCACCCTCGTCTGCGTGGCGATTTTCAGCTTCTATTCGATCCCGGACCGAAAGTGGCGGCCCAAAACAGGCATATGAATCACGGATTTGGCGCGCCCGGAGAGACTCGAACTCCCAGCCCTCTGATCCGAAGTCAGATGCTCTATCCGTTGAGCTACGGGCGCGGAGCGATTGCTATAGCTTTACGCGTCGATGATGAACAGCCGGATT
>CAJCJC010000222.1 GCA_903970575.1 Alphaproteobacteria bacterium | reverse complement strand
CCGCGCCTGCGCCACCAGCGCGTCCACGAAATCGTCGTATAGCGAATCCGCCACATAGATTCGCTCCGTCGAAAAGCAATTCTGGCCGTTGCCGACACAGCCGCCGATCACGGCCGAGATCGCCGCGGCCTCGACATCCGCGCCCTCCAGCACGATCAGCGGGTCCTTGCCGCCCAGCTCCAGCGAGACCGGGACAAAGGCCCGGCTCGCCGTTTCCAGCACCTTCCGGCCGGTCGGCACGCTGCCTGTGAAGCACACATAATCCACCTTGCCGATCAGCGCCGCGCCCAGCGCGCCATCGCCTTGGATGAAGGCCAGCGCATCCGCCAACTCGGGAACGGCCTCGATGAATTCGGCGATAACGGGAATAACGCGCGGCGTGATTTCGCTCGGCTTCACAATGACCGCGCAGCCGGCCAGCAGCGCGTGGAACGTGTCCAGGAACGCCAAATTGACCGGCGAATTCCAGGGCGTGATGTTGCCGACCAGCGGATAGGGAACCCATTGCGCCTCGGCGGAAAATCCATTCGCCCGGCTGCTCCAGCCTTCCGGAGAGCCTGCCGTCAGGGCGATCGCGACCTCGCGCTCCAGCCTTGGGCCCAAATTGGATTCCGCTTGACCAGACGCCCAGTTTCCGGTGTCGGCGACCGCGCTGTCGCGTAACCGTTCCGGACCAGCCTTGATCAGATCGGTGAATCGCCGCAGGATTTCGATCCTGCCCTCAAGTCCCAGCGCAGCCCAGCGCGGCTGCGCCGCCCGAAGACGAGAGCAAGTCGCGTCCAGGGAGGCGATATCGGTGGGCTCGAACGCATAATCGTACAAGCCTGTATAGGGATTTCTGACGTTAAGCACGATCGAGGCGGCTCCGGTAGCGCACGAGTTCGGCAATAAAGCTTCAATTCGGCGCCGATGACCAGCCCATTAACAATCGCATTAGCCGGTAAAATATCCCCTGGTCCGATCCGCCCGTGTCTGCTTAAGTATGCGTATACATAAGGTTTCGACAGGGGGTCGGTCATGGACCGTCGTGATGCGATAAAGGCCATGGGGCTGGCGACGGCCGGGGTGGCGTCGTTCGGAATGGCGGCGGGTTCCGCCAAAGGGGCGGACGCGAAAACGCGCGCCGTGACAATTTCGGACACATACCAATACCCTGGCGTTACCGGGAAGCTGCTGGTCAACAAGCCGCGCGCCTATGAGGTGATGGAGGCCCTGGGCATCGACGGAATCGTGGCGGCGGACCCGATCAATGTTCATTATCTCGCCAACAGCGTCACCACGTTGACGAAAATGCATGCTGACGATCCGGCCTTCGCGACATTTCCGCGAGACCCGAGCCAGACAAGCTTTTTCATCACCTCGACCGGCAGCGCCATGGAAACCGCGAATGGCGATCGCGAAGTTCCGGAGATCATCCCGTTTTCCTATCCCGCGACCTGGGCCACAAGCTTCGTCAAGGACGCGATGGAGCGTCCCACATTCGAGCCGCCGGCGCTTTCCGGGAAATTCGGCGTCAAGGAGAATGCCGATTTCACCCCCCGCGAGCGCGCATGGCTCGAGGCTCAGGATAAATACAACGCCGAGGTCGCCCCGACATCGATGTGGGCGCTGGTCCGCGCGCTGAAGGCGAGCGGCCTGACCCGCGGCGTTGTCGCGGTCGATGATATGCGCATCGTGCCGCAGCTTCAGCATATGGGTTTGACCGATGTGAAGTTCGTACCGGGCAACAACGTTTTCCGACGAATTCGGGTGGTCAAAAGCGAGACCGAACTGGCGATGATGCGCGTGGCGCAGGCGAACAACGCCGCGGCCGCGATGGCCGCCGCGCGATCGCTAGAGGAAGGCATGACGTACGCCCAGTTCCAGCGTCGATTCGAAGTCGAGTGCGCCGCCCGGGGCAGCGTCGCGGGCTTCGTCCTGCTCGGGTTCACCCAGGCGCTTTTGCCGGACCATGAGATCAAACGCGGTCGATCTTACATGCTTGACGCATTCAGTCAGGCGCAAGGATATTACGGCGATTTCGCGCGCACCGTGGTGATCGGCGATCCGACGGCCGACATGATGGCGCGGTTTAAGGCGCAGCGCGTCGGCCGCGCCGAGGGATTCGCCATGGTAAAGCCCGGCGTTCCATTTCACGTCGTGGAGGAAACGGCGAAGAACGCGATGATCAAGGCCGGCATGCCCGCGCATTCGTGTTCGGTCTCGCTTCATTCCGTCGGCCTCCAGCATGTGGATCACCCGAATCCCCTGGAGGCGCCGTTCGATTATGACAGCGACTATGTTCTCCGCGAGAATATGACGATTACGCTCGACCTGCCTTACCTCGAACTAGGCTGGGGCGCGGGTCATAACGAAGACATGCTGCGCGTCACGAAAACAGGGTATGAAGTGCTGAATGACGAAAGCGATCCAATGGTAATCGTTTGACGTCACCGACGGCGGACCCTTCAATAAGGGTCCGCCTTTTCTCGGAGGCGTCAGCTTTTCACCGGGGCCGGCTTCTGCTCCAGCGCGTAATGCTCGATGCTCGTGTAATTCGGGCCATACCATTTGGTCGGCGCCGTCATGAAGCTCGGATATTTGGTTTTGATTCTCTCGATCACGGCGGGGGAATGATACTCAAGCGTCCGCGCCGGCCGGAAGATGCCGTCATACATGATGTGACCGGGGGCCTGGCCCATCAGCATCCACGGTAGCCAGGGCTGTATGCGAACCCAACTGCCGTTATGCGGCACATGGGTGTTGGCCGGGTTCTCCAGAACCTCCCGGCTGATGAAATACCGGAACAG
>CAJCJC010000221.1 GCA_903970575.1 Alphaproteobacteria bacterium | reverse complement strand
TAAAGGCGCATGCCGGAACAATCGGAACGCGTTTCGTAGCATGGCCGAATGCTGCGTCGCAACATACATTTTTACATGTCTGATAAATAAAGAATATTATTACGTTAATGGGATGATACAATTAAAGCTTTAAGGAAGTTCCCAAGTTTAGAGAGAATCTTCCAATGTCAGCTTCCGCGCAACTTCGCCTTACCACGGCCCTCTCCACGGCCATATTTTTGGTTCCGCTGTCCTTCGCGCTTGCGCAGGCTCCCGCCCCGACGACGGATGCGGCGCCCGCGCCGGACGATGTGGATACGATCGTCGTGACGTCGCAAAAGACGACCCGGTCGTCGGTGGTGATCAGCGGGACGGAGGCGCAGAAGCTGTTGCCGGGCATCAGCCCGTTGAAGGCGATCGAGACGCTGCCCGGCGTCATCTATGAGACGGCCGATCCGTGGGGCAACAACGAGCAGAACGAATCGCTGGTCATTCACGGCTTCACCACGCAGCAGCTTGGGTACACCATGGACGGCGTGCCGCTGGGCGATCAGCAATATGGCGGGTACAACGGCCTGAGCGTCTCGCGCGCGGTGATCAGCGAAAACGTGTCGCGGACCGATTTGGAGTCCGGCGCGGGCTCGCTCGGCGTCGCCTCGACGAGCAATCTCGGCGGCGCGATCGAGACCTATTCGAGCGATCCGCTCGATACGCGGACGATCGACGTGCGCGAGACCCTGGGCAGCTACAGCACCAACCGCACCTTCTTCCGCTTCGACACCGGCAATTTCTTGGAGGATAACGCGGCCTATGTTTCCTACCTGCATCAGGACGCGGTGGCGTGGGATTTCAACGGCCATCAGGGCGGCGATCAGGTGAACGCGAAATTCGTGCACAATGACGAGATCGGCAAGCTGACCGTCTTCTTCGACTGGCAATCCAAGGTCGAGCCCAACGAAGACTCGATCGCCTATGGCAACCAGCAGACCGCGACCTCGACCTATACGCCGTATACGCGGCCGTTCATCTATCCGAACTATGCCGCCGGTCTCGCCTATCTGTCCGCGGCGGGCGCCCCGCCGGCGGCGCTCGGCAATAATTTCTCGAATTATTTCAGCGAGGCGCAGCGCGCCGACGGGCTCGCCTACGCCAGTTACGATTGGCATATCAACGACGCCATCACCTGGTCCAACCAGGTTTACTATCATAATGACTCCGGCCGCGGCGTCGTCGCGGGGCCGGTCAATCAGGCGGGGCTTCCGGGCCTATTCGCGATCTACTTTCCCGGCCAAAATCTGGTCAGCGTGTTTGGCGGTACGGGATACGAAGTCCGCACGACGGAATATAACATCGCCCGCGCGGGCGAGCGCTCCACGCTGGACTGGCAGATCGGCGACCATTCGGTCGAGGCCGGAATTTGGTACGAGCATAATGAATCGGCTCAGGGCCGTCGCTGGTATCCGTTCTCGGCGGCGAATAACGATCTGACGCCGTATGAAATTCCGGCGCACCCGGCCTTCACGCAGTACGATTTCCACTTCACGACCGACGATGTGCAGCTTCATTTGCAGGACCAGTGGCGCGTCACGCCCGATCTGCTGCTGCAGGCGGGATGGAAGGCCAGCCTGCAGACCGCGAGCGACACGGTGCCCGTGCAGCAGGAAAACCTGCCGATCACCAATCCACAGGTGAATTATCCGGTTGGGTCCATCACCTCGAACGACTGGTTCCTGCCGCAAGCCGGCGCGGTGTGGGACATCACGGATCGCGAGCAGCTTTTCGCCAACGTCCAGAAGAACATGCGCCAGTTCATCCCCTATGGCGCGGGCAGCAATTATTACGGCACTTCGCCCTGGAGCCTTGGCAGCCAGCTCGCCTTCAACACGTTCAAGGCGACGGCGCATCCCGAAACCTCATGGACCTATGAAGGCGGCATTCGCACCAAGCGCGATCTCGACCTCGGTTTCATCTCGTCGGTTCAGGGACAGCTCAATTATTACCATGTCGATTTTTCAAATCGACTGCTGAACGTCGCGACCTACAGCTTCATCAACCCCAATCCGTCGGTCCTCGTGAACGTGGGCGGGGTGACGACCGACGGCGCGGATTTGGCCGGGACGGTGAATTTCGGCGAGCATCTTCACTTTTACAACGGCGTCTCGTATAATAAATCGATCTATGACTCGAACTACTCGACCGTTTCCGGCGGCGTGCTGACGACGGTCGCCATCGCCGGCAAGACGGTGCCGCTGACGGCGAACTGGCTTTACAAGTTCGTCCTCAGCGCGAATTCAGGGCCGTTCGAGGCGCAGTTCACGGGCGATTATATCGGCAAGCGCCCGGTCACCTATCTGAACGATCTGTCGGTCGGCAGCACCTTCGTTCTGGGGCTGGAAGGCAGCTATACCTTCGACGGGCCTTCGCTGCCGGGCTTCATGCGCGAGTTCAAGCTGAGCGCGAATGTCACCAACCTCGCCGATATCAAAGGCGTCTCGACCGCGGTGCCGACGAGCAATTCCGGCGGCTATCAGGCCTATCCGCTGCCGCCCAGGATGATCTTCGTGACGCTGGGCGCGAAGTTCTGACCCTTGGTCGCGGCCTTCGCGACCTCGACCGACTGGGTCGGGGTCGCGGAAGGGCGCGGCCAAGAATCGGGTTAAGCGCGGCGCGGATCGCGGTCGATGACGGCGAAAAACACGGTCGCCGTCACGGCGCCGGGCCGAGCGGCCTTGGATGCTCCGTTCGCGCGCCAGGATCGGCGGCGTCAGAAACTTCTCAGTCGTTTCAATCGTCTAATCACGAATTGGACAGCGCGGCCTGTTCAGCCGGGATCGCGATCGAGGGAGGTGTTTCACGTGAAACACTTTTTGATCCAGTTTTAGCCGTTCCCAGGGCTCGGTCCAGCCAACGGCCCGGCAAAACGCACCCGGTTATCGGGTTCGCGGGGCCGCCAGTCGCCTGAAATCCAGCGCCGCCAGGAAGGCTAGCGCCAGGATGGCGAGGGTGAACGCCGCGACGGCGGTCCATCCGCCCTTGGTCAGGAACCACCCTCCTGCGGATCCCAAAATGCTCGACCCCACATAATAGGCGAGCAGATAGAGGGACGAGGCATGGCCCTTGGACTCGGCGGCAAGCCGGCCGACAGCCCCGCTCGCGACCGAATGAGTCATGAAAAAGCCGATCGTGAGCAGGACGATCCCGACAACCATGCCGGCCAGCCCCGGCAGCAGGGTGACCCCGACGCCGCTCGCGGCCACCAGGATTCCCGCCAAGAGCACAAGCGGGCGACCGATCCGGTCGGACAGCGCGCCCGCGGCCGAGGACGCCGCGATCCCGAACAGATAAACCGTGAAGATGAGGCCGAGCTCAGTCTGGCTCAGGCTGTAAGGCGGCGCGATCAGCCGGAAGCCAGCGTAATTATAGATCGTGACGAAGGCCCCCATGATCAGGAAACCGATGGCGAAAAGCCGTCTCAGCGCTTGGGCGCGCAGATGCCTGGACCATGCGTTCAGGTGATAGCGAGGATCGAAGCCCGGCTGACGCACGAAGTTGCGCGATGGCGGCAGCAGGCGCAGGAAACCGATGGCGCAAGCCAGGCCGATCAGGCCGATAACCGCAAGCGCCGCGCGCCAGGAAAAATTCTCGGCGATGATCCCGGCGCCGACCCGTCCGACCATGCCACCGAAAGCGTTGCCGGCGATATAGAGCCCCATCGCGAATCCCAGCGCCCGTGGGTCGACTTCCTCGGCCAGATAGGCCATCGCCACGGCCGGAACGCCCCCGAGGGCCAGGCCTTCGAGGCCGCGCATGACCAGCAGCGGGCGCCAGTTCGGGGAGAAAGCGGCGGCGATATTGAGGATGGAAGCGGCCGCCAACGAGGCGAAAATAAGGGACCGCCGCCCCACGATCTCCGACAGCGCGGCCGCGCCAAGGATCGCGAAGGCCAGGCATCCTGTCGTCAGCGACAGGGCGAGGGAGCTCTCCGCCGCGTCCACCGCGAAATCCTGGGCGAAGATCGGCAGGAGCGGCTGGACGGAATAGAGAAGGGAGAAGGTGGCGAAACCCGACAGGACCAAAGCCACGTTGACTCTGCGATAGGCGGGGTCTCCACGAATCATGAAGCTGGGCGCGGTCATCCGGTCGAGATCATTATTCTTCCGGCGTTTTCAACTCGATAGAGCGCGGCGAAGGGGTTGCGATCCGCGCCAGCGACGCGGTTTGGCGATGCCATTGACGCAGCGGCATGGCGGGATAGCCG
>CAJCJC010000220.1 GCA_903970575.1 Alphaproteobacteria bacterium | reverse complement strand
TGGCCAGCAGGGTTCGCGCCACCTCAGCGTGACGTTCCCGCCGCGAAAACTGTGACACCGCCTCACCATCCCAGTCGAGCCCGAGCCAGGATAGGCCATCGAAAATCGCGGCCGTCGCCGCATCCGTCGATCGCGCGCGGTCGGTATCCTCGATGCGCAGCAGAAAGCGCCCGCCATGGTGGCGCGCGAAGAGCCAGTTGAACAGCGCCGTGCGCGCGCCGCCGATATGCAGGTAGCCGGTGGGCGAGGGGGCGAAACGGGTGACGATGGGCATGCCGGGAGATTACTCTTGCCTAAGGATCATCGCGGGTGGCTTAGCACAGAATCCATGCGCCTCAACCTATAGGTAGGAATTCGGACGGCATCGGCTTGATTGAATCTTCTCCTTGGCGGCTTCGCGTTTTTGGGTAACATTCGCCCTTCAATCCCAACCGAAGAGCGCGCGAGGGAATGACCGCGAAGGCTGTCCATTTCTGGGTCGCGCCCTGGCGCCAGGGGATAGCGCGATGTATCGCCTGTCGCGACGCGTTGGGCGCCGTCTTCGAGGCCGAGCGCGAGCGATGGGCCATTTGGATCCCGGTCCTGATCGGCATTGGGGTTGCCGCCTATTTCTCCCTGCCGATCGAGCCCTCTCTTGTTACCGGCGCCGTTCTGTTCGTTGGGACCGCCGTGCTTGGCCTGGTACTGCGCCTGTATCCGTCCCTTGCGCGGATCGCGACGACGTTGGCGCTGGTCGCCGGGGGTTTCCTGGCCGCCGAGGCTCGTACGGCGCTGGTCGCGGCCCCAGTCCTAAAGGCGCAGATGGGCCCGGTGGCGGTCGCCGGACGGGTGGCCGCGGTCGAGCTTCAGGAGAAAAGCGCCCGCATCGTTCTTGAGGACGTGGCGATGACAGGGCTGACGCCGGCGGAGACGCCGGCTAAGATTCGGCTGAGTTTGACGCGCTATTCGGATATTCCGAAACTGGGCGATCGTCTGGCGCTGCGGGCTAAGCTGTTCCCGCCACCGGCCCCGGCCGCGCCGGGCGCCCATGACTTTCGGCGTGATCTCTTTTTCCAACGCATCGGCGCCGTCGGCTACGCGGTTCAAAAATACGTCGCGCCGCGCGTATTAGACGATAACGGCGGCGGCCCCTGGCTTGGAACATTGCGGCAAGCGGCGGCGGAGCGCATCTCCGCCGTGTTTCATGATCCCTCGCAAGCCGCCGAACGCGCCATCGCGCTTGCTCTGCTTGTCGGCGAGCGTGGACCGATTCCGGATGAGGTGAATAACGCGATGCGGGATGCCGGGTTGGCGCATCTTCTTGCGATCTCCGGCATGAACATCACGATCGCGGCCGGGCTGATCTATGTGTCGCTTCGATTTATCCTGGCCGCCATCCCATGGGTGGCGCTTCGTTTTCCGATCAAGAAATGGGCCGCGGCGGGCGGCCTGATCGGCGAGATCGTCTATACCCAATTTGTCGGCGCCCCGGTTTCGGCGGAGCGCTCAATGATCACGACCGGCCTCATCATGCTCGCGATCATGCTGGACCGCAGCGCCATCACCCTGCGGCTGGTGGCTATTTCCGCATCCTTGCTGATATTGGCTGAGCCGGAAACCCTGATGGGCGCGAGCTTCCAGATGTCGTATGGCGCGATCGTCGCCCTAGTCGTGCTTTATGAACGCTGGCGCATCCATGGCGGGCGCGATTCGGGGTTCATCCGCCGCGCCCTTCTCTATTTGGCTGGCATCGCCGTGATGTCGGTGGTGGCCAGCGCGGCCAGCGCCGTCTTCGCGATCTATCATTTCCAGCAGAGCGCCTTTTATGGCATGGGCGCTAACCTGGTCGCGGAGCCGATCCACGATTTATGGATCATGCCCTGGGGCATCGCCAGCTATGTCCTGATGCCGTTCCATCTCGAATTTCTGGCCCTGAGGCCGATGGGATGGGGAATTTCGGCGATGTTGTGGGCTGCGCGGCTATTTTCAGGTTTTCCGGGCGCCGCCGGTCATTTCGAAGCGATGCCGGCCGCCGCGTTGGGCCTTATCGTCTGCGGCGGCCTATGGTTTCTGCTATGGACGCGCCAATGGAGATGGTGCGGCCTTGCGCCGATCGCTCTGGGCGTATTCCTGACGATGACGGCCCGACAGCCGGACCTGTTGATCGCCGAGGACGGAAAGCTTGTGGCCGTACGCGCGGAATCCGGCGGGCTTGCCCTATCGAATCGAGCGCATGACCGGTTCACGCAATCGGTCTGGGTCAGGCGGGCCGGGGAGGGCGATATTCAGGACCATCCACCCGCCACATTCTCGGATTCGGCGGCGTCGGCCGATTGTGGCCGCGGGATATGTCGCTTCGCGGTGGCCGGGCGCACGGGTTCCATCATCTTGGATGCGAGACAACTGGATGGGCGGTGCGGAGACGCCAATATCGTCGTGACGCCGCTTACCGCGCCCGGGCCGTGCGCGGCGTCGCTGGTTATTGACAAGGCTTTTCTGGCCCGCGAGGGCGCCACCAGCATTATTTTCGGTGAACGCGATCCACGCATATCGACCGTTCGAAACGTGAGTGGCGACCGGCCATGGGCGGGCGGCGCGGTTACGCCGTTTCTACCCGCGCCATGGTGGTAATGCCGGTCTCGCGGGCTCTCTCGCATTCGAAGATATGCGAGAGAGCCCGCGAGTCTTCCGATCAGTATTTTCGAATCAGCCCGACCAGACGTCCTTGCACCTTTACCCGGTCGGCGCCGTACAATTGGATCTTATGGGCGGCGTTCGCGGGCTCCAGCGCGATCGTGTTGCCTTTGCGGCGCAAGCGCTTCAGCGTCGCCTCCTGACCATCCACCAAGGCGACCACGATGGCTCCGTTCTCGGCGGTGTCGTCGCGGCGGATGATGACCGTGTCCTCATCCAGGATGCCGGCCTCGACCATCGAATCGCCGCTGACCTTCAACGCGTAATAGTCGCCTGCGCCGAGAAGGCTGCGGGGCACCTCGACAAAATTGCCGTTATCGCGCAGCGCCTCGATCGGCGTTCCGGCGGCGATCTTGCCATAGAGCGGCAAATGCTCGACCGCCCCACGCTCCTTTATCGGTTCGACCGCGCGTCCCATCAGGGGCGAAAAATCGCCCTGAATCACCTGCGGACGGAAGCTGTTCTGAGACTTGATGCGCATGCCGCCCTGGGCGTCCGGCAGCTTCAATATCTCAAGCGCGCGCGCCCTGTGGTGCAAACGCCGTAGAAAGCCGCGTTCTTCCAGCGCGGTAACCAGGCGATGAATGCCTGATTTTGACTTCAGGCCAAGCGCATCCTTCATCTCGTCGAAGGACGGCGGTACGCCTTCAGCCTGTAACCTGTCATGGATCAGCATCAAAAGTTCGTGCTGCTTTCGTGTTAACATTAGATCACTCCTTGCGAATCGGCGAACAAATCAGAAACCGGAATTGCGTTCTAGTTTGGTTCCGTGATTCGCGTCAAGTCCTTTTAAGCGGAACAAACATGATTTATTGCTCAAAACATCAAATAATGTTTCGATCGCCTTCGAGAAGGGCTTTCGTGGCGCCTGCGATATCGGATTGGCGCAGCAAACTCTCGCCCACGAGATAGCCGCGGGCGCCGGCTTTTTGCATTCTGCGCAGATCGTCGGTGACCCTGAGGCCGCTTTCCGCGACAATCAGGCGATCGGCTGGGATTTGGGGCGCCAGCGTTTCGAAGGTGCGGAGATCGGTCTTCAGCGTTTTCAGATTGCGATTGTTAATCCCGATCATCATGGCGTCCATCGCAAGCGCGCGATTGAGCTCATCGCCGTCATGCACCTCCACCAGCGCATCCATTTCAAATCGCGCCGCCTCGTCCGCTAGATCGCGCAGGGTCCTGTCGTCCAGGGCCGCGACGATCAGCAGAATGCAATCGGCGCCTAAGGCGCGGGATTCGGCGATCTGGTAGGAATCGATCATGAAATCCTTGCGCAAAACCGGAAGCGGCGCCGCGCCGCGCGCGGCGGCGAGATCGTCATCCTCGCCCCCGAAATAAGGCCCGTCGGTCAGAACCGAAAGGCAGGCGGCACCGGCCGTCGCGTAATCGCGCGCGATCGAGGCGGGGTCGAAGCCAGACCTGATGTCGCCGCCGCTTGGGGATTTCCGCTTCATCTCCGCGATCAGCGGGAACTTGCCATTGGCGGCTGTTTGAACCAGGGCGTGGGCGAAACCGCGCGGCGGGGCGGCGTCCCAGGCCATCCGCTCGACTTCACTTTGGGGCGCCACCTCTTTGCGCGCCGCGACATGCGCCGCCTTTGCCGCCAGGATCGGGGTCAGCGCGTTGCTCACGAGGCGGTCCCAGCCGCCATGGCGGCTAATAGCGCCGCCGCCCGGCCTTGGTCGATCGCGGTCGCCGCGAGCGCGGCGCCGTCCGCTAGGGCGGCTA
>CAJCJC010000219.1 GCA_903970575.1 Alphaproteobacteria bacterium | reverse complement strand
TGGAACCGAGGCGGCGTGGTTCACCGAAATCTGGATCGGGCCGCCCTTGGCGAGCAGGGTCGCCGCCGCCACGGCGAGCCACGCCTGTTCCTGCGTGTCGAGTTGTTCGGTCCTTGTATCCTCGGATTCGAGCTTGGCCGTCAGCCTCTGCACCCGATCCGACTCGCCAAGCTCAGCCGCGAGAGTCAGCAAGATAGCGAGGTCGCGCACCGGCGAGCGGTAATAATCCCCGGCCCAGTTCCAGCGCGGCGCGGGCTGGAGAACTTCCCGCTCTGCCGCGTCCCACGCGTGGGCGGCGCGGGCCTTGTCGCCCATCATCGCCAGCGCGGCGCCAAGCTGCGCCTTCGCCACCGGCTCAAGCCGATCGAACGATGTATCGTGGAGGTAACGCAACTGCCCGATATCGGCGCGTTTCGCCCGGGCGAGCACGTACCCGGCATAGGCCTCGCCGGCGAGGATCGGGTCGCGGCGATATTGGCCCGGCCCCGCGTACCAGAAGACCTCAATCCGCCAGTCTGCGGCGTTCTGGTAAGAATCCATGCCCTTATACGCGCGATCCATCGCCTCATCCGGTACGGCGTAGCCCTTGGCTTTCGCGCGCGCCAGGAAATCGACGATATAGGCGCCGAGATAGGGCGTCGACCAATGGTCGCCCAGCCGCCAAAGCCCAAACGCGCCCTGCTCGTCCTCGCGCTCAAGCAGCGTGTTGACCGCCTCCTGCACGCGTTGATGCTCATCGTCCGGGGCCGCGTCGTTCGTCGCCAGCTTCAAATCCTCGAGATAGACCAGCGGCAACGCCCGGCTGGTCTGCTGCTCCGAGCAGCCATAGGGATAGCGGTCAAGCGCGCCGATAAGGCCGGAAAGGTCGATGCCGGGCACGGTCGAGAAACCGATCGTCACCTTGTCCGTCCCCGGCAGGAACGCCTTCGGCAAGGCCGGATCGAGGCGGTAGGATTCCCCCGGCGCCTGCATCGCCACCGTCCCCAGCGTCAGCGGAAAATGCGGCGGCCGCACCTGGATCGGCCAGTCATGCACGATCCTGAGATTATCGGGGCCCGTCAGGGTCAACTCCACGGACCCGATGCCAGGATCGCCGCCCGCGATGGGGAAGGTCTCGATCTTCTGGCCGGCGGCCGCCAGCGTCAGGTCCTCGTCCACCGGCGGGGCGGAGACGGCGCCGGTCGCGGCGATATGGATATGATAGGTCCCAGCGGGACCCTCGACATTATTGGCCAAAAGAGTCATGCGCGCCTGATCCTGCGGCGCGAGAAACCGCGGCAGGCTGATCTCCCCGACCACCGGGTCGCGTACCGGCATCATCGCCTCGGCATGGCCAATGGAAGAGCTTCCAAACGCAACCGCCATCAGGCGCAGGCCGCCATTGAAATCGGGCAGGTCGAGCGGGATCGTGGCCTTGCCGTCGCCACCGATCTTCACGATGCCGGAATAGAGCGCGACCGTCTTCGTCGGCACGACCGATAGCCCCGCGCCGCCGGAATCGCCGCCCTGCCTGATGTCGCCCGCCTCCGCGCCATCGCCGTCGATCAGATGCGCATAATCGTCCCGTATGTCGACGGCGAGCCGCCTCTTGCCGAAATAATGCGTGTTCGGATCGGGCGAAGCGAAGCGGGTAAGCTGCAAAATGCCTTCGTCCACAGCCGCCAGCGTCACATAGATGGGCTCGCCGGCGTGCCCGCCGCTCACGGTCACCGGCACGTCGAGGCGGCCGCGTGGTCGCGCCACCGCCGGAACGTCGATCGCTACATTCAGCGTCCTGTCCGCCATGTCCAGCGGAACCCAGGCGGTTCCAACGGCGCGGATGGGGGCGTGCCCCTCGGCGGCGGCCTGCGGGCGATAAAGGCTGGCGATCACGTAGGCGCCCGGCCCCCAATCCGCCGAACCCTCGATATCGACAGTCTTGCCCTCGGCCGGTATGGAAAAGCTGGTGGTCTTGAACACGCGGCTATTGGCGATGGTCACCAGCATCTCGCCAGCGAAAGGCGGCTTGATCTTCAGATGCGCGGTCGCGCCCGGCTTCACCGGCGCGCCTTCGATCGACAGCGCCACCTTCTCCGGCGCGGGGTTTTCGTCGCCGCTCACCATCCAGCCGGCGTTGATATAAAGGCTGGATTTGACCCCGGTCTCGGGATCGGTCGCCTCGATCCGGTAGCGGCCCCATGCCAGCGGCGGCGTCTGGACGATGGCCGGACTGTCGGAATCGACCGCGACGTTTCCGATCAGGACAGGCCTTTCCTTGGTGGAGCGCTGCCAGCGCCATACGCCGTTTTGCGAATAATAGGAATAATTATCGATCAGCGCGATCACCCGGTAATCTACCCGGGGCCGGGCGACCCTGGAGCCGTCCGCGTTGAACAGCGCGATCTCGATTTTCGCCCTTTCCCCCTCGCCCACCCGCGCGCCTTCGGCGGTCGATCGCAGGCCCAGCAGAACCGGTTGAAGCCGGACCGGTAAGCTGATTTCGTTGCCGGTGATCCGCCCTCCCGGCTCGACGACGCCGATCGCGAAGACCGCCTTGATCGGCAGTGACGTCGTAGGCAGGGTGATCGCGCCCGGCCCAAGCTGCGCCGTCGCCTTACCATCGGCGTCGGTCGCATCGATCTTGAGGTCCTGCGGCTCGCCTTCCAGCCGGTCATCCGCCAACCCGAAACGCCACCCTTTTTCCGGGACCGGCGCCGGGTCGGGCGCGAAGGTCACATGCCCCTCGACTTGAAGGCCGGCGGCGGGGGCCCCGAACAGATAGCGCCCGTCGATCGCGATGGAGGCCGGCGTATTGAGCGTCAGAACCTTGGCCTCGCTCGATAAAGTGACCTTGAGGCGTTGCGGCACGAAATCCTGCACCTGGATTTCCTGGGCGCCGATCACGGTCTTGTCGCCAGCCAGTGTCGCCTGAACGCGCCATGTCCCGCGCGCGGCCGTTGGGCTAAGCGGTATCGGCTGCGCGATTCCGCCGGCATCGTTCGGATCGAGCCGCCAGGTCCCAGCCTCCACCCCATCGGGCCGGATCAGCTTCAAGGAGATCGGCGTTGGCGTCAGCGCCTTGCCCACCCGGTCGCGGATCAATCCGGTCACATCGACCGTCTCGCCCGGCCGATAGATGCCGCGATCGGTGTACAGGAAGGCGTCGACGGCCTGGTTGTCGTCGCGTCCGTCGATGCCCTGATCCGACAGGTCGAGCCCCGGCCGGTTCAGCTCCATGGCGGTGAAATCGTCGGCCAGATAGGCCATCAGCATGCGGGGCGCCAGCGCGCCCGTGCCGCGCGTAAGCCCGGCGGCGAAGACGGCCTGACCGTCGGCATCGGTCTTGACCCGGCCAAGTTCATCATTGTCCGTCGCGATCAACGAGACCTCGGCGCCAGAAACCGGCTTCGCCGTTTTGAGCGAGCGCACGAAGACATGCAGCCCGTCCTGGCCGGAAAAGCTGGTCAGCATCAAATCGGTGTCGAAGATCCAGCGCTGATTCTGCTGTGGATTGCTGTAATCGGCATCGCCTTGGCGGCTATCGCCCGGCGGCCGGACGCGCTCGATCGATATGCTATAGGCCCCCGGCTTGCGTGGGGTCAGAATATCCGCGATCGGGAAACCGGTGATGACCTGCTCGTTCAAACGCTTCTTGACGGTCAGTTCGCCGGTCCACACCGGAACGGCGATGGTGCTGGCGCTGGTCCCGGTTTCAGGGTCGTATTCGCCCTCGGTATCCTGCCACGCCTTGCCGAGTTCGGTGCGCGCTAGGATGCGGTCGCCGATGCGCGAGACCGTGACCTTCACCTTGTCGACATTGACGGTCTCGATCGGCATGCCCTTCACTTGATCGCGCGACAGGATGAAACCGGAATCGGCGAAGCCGACATGCGGCGGCATTTCGCCGAAGGAGACCGGAACCGTTTCCGGCGACAAGGAAACCGCAGTCCCATCCGAGGGCAAGCCCTGCGCGATCGTGACCGTATAGTGCTTTTCGAACGCCAGGCCGCCGATGCAAAGCCGGTTGCCGTTCGGCTGGAGCGAGACCTTCGCTACCGGATCGATCCGGACATAATCCTCGAAATGCACGACGCCCGCATGCGCCAGGGGCAAGGAGAAGGCAAGGCAGGCCTGAGGAGACGCCCCGCCGGTGTCGAGCTTCAGCCCGGTGAAATACATCGTCTGCGCCGCCGCCGCTGGCTTCGCGGCTTGTCCGTCATCGGGCGATTTGGGTTGGCCACTTGCGGCGTCGCCGCTCGGCGGCGCCGTGCCGGCAATATCCGCCCGATGGCCGCCATGGCTGCCCCGTGACAATCCGAACCCGATCGCGACGACGCCGACGACCGCAAGCACAGCCACGCCAATGCGCCACCGAGCCATATTCAACCCCTGTTCGAGAGACGATCATCATAATGTCGGCGACAACGGAAAACGAGCCGGCTTGAAGGGCGCGACAGCGAATAAATACCCCTGTTCGCCGGCGCTTCCGGCCGCCCAAACCCTTGAAAAACTGCCATCGCCGACAGTTCCATCATGCCGACCCGCAGCCCGCAGGATGGGCTGAGGCTTCGCGAAGCTCATCGATGACCGCGACCGCTATCTCTTCTTCCCCACGAAAGCGATCAGACGCTCCAGCGTCGCGGGGTCCGCTGAGCGCGCCGCGATGGAGCGCGCCTCCAGGTTCAGCTGATCGTCCAGCGTGTTGGTCAGGCTGGCGCGAAACAGGGCCTTGAGCCCGGCCAGCGCGCCGGGCGCGGAATCCGCGAACAGGCGAACAACCCGCTCCACCTCGTCCACGAATGTCTCGTCGTCCACCACCTGGGACACCAAATCGATTTCGGCCGCCTGCTCGGCGGTGAGGGTCGGGTTGGTCGCCATGATCCAGAACGCCTTGCGGAAGCCGGCGACGCGCGGAAAGAAATAGGTCCCGCCCGCGTCGGGGGTCAGGCCCCATTTGGTGAAGGCGGGGTTGAATTTGGCCGAACGCTTGGCGATCACCACGTCGGCCCCGGCGATCAGGCTGAACGCGCCCCCGGCGGTCATGCCATTGATCGCGGCGATCACCGGCGCGGCCGCGCGGCGCAGGCTCGAAACGCCGATATGGATCTGGGTCGCCATGTCCAACACATGCGGCTGGATGCGGTCCTTGTTGGCGACGAAATCCCCGATATCGCCGCCCACGCTGAAAACGTCGCCCTCCGCCGCGATCAGGATCGCCTTGACGGTTGGATCGGTCTCGCAAGCGATCGCGGCCCGCGCGAATTCCTGGCAGAACGGCAAATCCATCGCGTTGTAATGGGCTGGATTGGCGAAGACGATCCGCGCCACCCCCTCGGCGACGGAAAACCGGATGCGGGGCTCTGCGGTCATGGGCGGCTCCTGTCCGGTTCGGGATCGCGATGCATCGCATCCAGATGCCCGGGCTTCACAATGCGCACCTTGTCGATCGTCTGCGCCAGCACGAGTTCAAGCGTTGCGTCCCACCGGTCGTCGAATTTGCCGGCGCGAATGCCGGCGCAGAGTTTTGCGGTCAAATCGTCGAGCGGCCCCTCTTCTTGCAGAAAGGCCGATAGCCGCGCCTGCTCCGCCGCATCGTATCCCGCCGACAGCCTGATCTCGCGCTCGCAAATGCCAAGCAGATAGGATGAAACCTGGGCGTGATACTTGGCCTCGCCATCGAGCTTCGGTCCCAGATCGTCCAGGAACGTCTTCACGGTCAGCAGAATGTCGTTGATCGACGGGCGATCCTGGCTCATCGCGTCTCCTTAATCGTAATGACCGGCGAGGGTCATCGAAAGCTCGTATTCGACGAGGCTGGCGTTGCGCCCCATCGCGGCGAAGGCGACCCCGCGCCGGCCGCGCGCGACATGCCCGTGCGCCTGCATCACATTATAGATCGCCCAGCGCACAAGGCCGAAAATCTCCCAGAACCGCACCGCATCAGGGTCGATGCGCCCGCCGCCCGCCGCCTCGTAGGCGGCATGGAACGGCGCCCGCTCCGCGAAGCCGCCCACGGGATAATGGGTTTGCCCGAACCGCCAGGACCGCACGCAAAGCCAGCCTATATCCTCGATCCCCTGCCCGATATGGGCGCATTCCCAGTCGAGCGCGGCGCGAACGCCCTCAGGTCCGATCATGAAATTGCCGGTGCGAAAATCACCGTGCACGAGGCGCCGCGGCGCCGGCGGAGCCCCATGCCGCTCCAGCCAGCGAAAGCCGAGTTCGATCGCCGGATGCGCCTCGGCATAGGAATCGAACAGAGCGCGGTAATGCGCGATGACGTCCACGCTGTCGGGAACGGCCTCCAGAAACCCCGCCTTCGCGATGTCGATCGCATGCAGCCGGGCCAGCAAATGGGCCAGATCGATCGCGATCTTCAGCCGGGCATCGCCGTCGAGACCGCGAAAAATCCGCCGCGGCATGGTTTCACCCGCGACGAAGGCGGTGACGAAGCCGCTGCCCATCCCGTCCGCCGCGTCATATTCGAAAATCGGCTCGGGAACCGGCACGCCCTCCTCGAACGCGAGGCGCATCGCCCGGAACTGAAGCGAAGCCGGCAAAAACGGGCTGTCCTCCGCCCGATAAGTCTCCTGCCGCGACGCCAGCCGCCGTGTGGCGCCGCTATCGACCAGGTCGAACAGGATCGTCCGGTTCACCCCGCCCAGGGTCGGAACGACAACATTGGCGATGTCGGCGCGTTCGCCGAACCGCCGCCGAATAGCGCGCCGCAGATCGTCGTGGTGATCGGCCATAAAACCCTCACAGCGGATAGCCGACCAGCCGGCCATCCTCGATGCGCTCGATATATTCGGTCATGCCGTATGTCACGGCCCCGTTCCAGGCAAACCGGGTGAAACCCTCCGCGATGCGTGAGACCAGGGTTTCTCCGTCGGCCTGGCGGCGGTTGCGCAGCGGCGCCAGGGTCAGGATTTCACCGGTGATGATTTCCCGCCTTTTGGCCGTGCGCACGCCGAGGGAGACCTTCACAGGGTCCTGCCTGTCCGACCATTCCGTCGTCACGTCCATGTCCAGGATGTCTTCATAGACCCCATCGATCAGCAAAACGCCGACCCGCCGGCTCTTGCCCGCCTTGTCGGTGATCTTCAGCAGCATGAAGGCGCGACCATCGGCGAAATGGGCGATGAACAAGCGATACCAATAAATGCTCTGCCAATAGCGCGGACCCCAGGAATGGTCGCGCCAGCCGCGCGCGTCGGCGAATTCCCAACGCTGGTCGCCAATTTCGATCAGCCCGACGATGCTGGTGTGTTGATTGAAATGGGCGAGCGAAAAATCGCGCCCATACATGGTCTCCTGGGTCGCCGAGACTGGCTCCCCGCCATGGATCGGCGATGCGGCCGTATGCGCCCACACCAGCCGCCCCGCCACGCGCGGCGCGGCGCCCAGTTTCCTGGGTTCGCGCAGCATGTCCGGATCGTCCAGCAGCATCAATTCGCCCTCATAGCGCATGGTGATGCGCCGCAGCGGCTCGATCACCTCGACGGACAGGCCATCGGCGACGAATTTGTCGTTGGCGGTGATGGAGGGGCGGCCGAACTGACAGGCGATCCGCCCATCGGGGAGATACAGAACCACCGACAGCTCGGCATAGCCCTCGTTCACGCGGTTGCCGACCCGCGCCCAGCCGCCGATGCCGGTCACGGGATCGAAGGCGTTCGTATAGACGCTCTCGTTGAAATTGGGCGAGGAATCCGGCGTATGCGGATACTCGTCTTGGCCGTCGATGCGGAACGCGCCTTCCATCCCGCTAAACCCGGAACACGCCATAACCGGGCGGGCCAAGCGGCGCGTTCAGCGAGGCGGAAATGGCGACGCCCAGGGCATTGCGCGTATCCACCGGGTCCAGAACGCCATCGTCCCACAGCTCGGACGTCGAGTAATAGGCGCTGGTCTGCGTCTCATAGGCCTTCAGCGTCTGGGTCCGCACGTCATCCAGAATCTCCGGCGTCACTTCCTGCCCGTTGCGCTTCAACTGGTTCAGCTTGACCTCCGCCAGCGTATTGGCGGCCTGCTCGCCGCCCATCACGCCGATCTGATGATTGGGCCAGGTAAACAGGAATCGCCCGTCATACGCGCGCCCGCACATGCCGTAATTCCCCGCGCCGAACGAGGCGTGGCACATCACGGTAAATTTCGGCACGTGGCTGCCCACCTGGGCCATGATCATCTTGGCGCCGTCCTTGGTGATGCCGTTGGTTTCGTATTCCTTGCCGATCATGAAGCCGGTGATGTTCTGAAGGAACAGCAGCGGCGTGTTGTTCTGATTGCACAGCTCGATGAAATGCGTGCCTTTCAGCGTGCTGTCGTTGAACAAGATGCCGTTATTGGCCAGAATCCCGACCTTATAGCCCCAGATATTGGCGAAGCCGCAGACCAGCGTATTGCCATAGGCCGGCTGATACTCATGGAATCGGCTGCCGTCGACCATCCGCGCGATCACCTCGCGCATCTCGAATCCCTTCTTAATGTCGTCCGGGATGATCCCGTACAGCTCGTCCGGGTCATAGAGCGGCGGCTCGGGCGCATCCTGTTGGATCGACCATTTCCGGGGTTGCTCCCATTGCGCCACCACATCGCGGCCGATGCGGATCGCCTCGTCCTCGGTCGCGGCGGGGTAGTCGCACACGCCGCTGATCTGGGTGTGCATATCGCAGCCGCCCAGCTCCTCCGAGGTCACGATCTGGCCGGTCGCCGCCTTGACCAGCGGCGGGCCGCCCAAAAACACCGCGCCGGTTCCCCGCACGATGACGTTGTAGTCGCACAAGGCCGGA
>CAJCJC010000218.1 GCA_903970575.1 Alphaproteobacteria bacterium | reverse complement strand
CCAGCAGGAACGACTGATGATCGACGCCCGTGAAGATATGCATGATCCCCATGCGGATGAATTCTAGAAATCCCGCCGTTTTCAGGTGGTTCTCTTCGCCGCCCGTCACGTCGATGGTCTGTTGCTCGTTGGTGATGAGTTGCTCGGTGAACTCGCCTGTATCCTCGTTCTGAATCTGCGCGAAATTGGTGTGGCTGGGCACAAGATCGAAGAACGCGGATGAGTTGATCTGGATGTCCTTCGCGCTCTCGCATTTGAACGTGAAATCGTACTTGCTGTATCCGGTCGTCGCCGACAGCGTGTCCACCGGCGGTATCAAGTCGCAGCGTTTGCCGCCCGCGAGCGGATAAACCCGGTCGACCAGATATTGCTTGATCGCTTCGTCGGACGGCGCCGCGCCATCCTTGGCCAGGCGCTGGATTTCCAAATTCGGAATGGTCATGACCAGGTCGATATGGGCGCCGTTGATCTCCCATACCGAATGCGATTCGCTGCGGGTATGGGCGCTGGCCGGGTCCACGAACGCCATCGTCAGGGCGCACGCGACCAAACAAGCCTTCACCAGGCCGTCCCTTGCATGGGCGAGGATGGCCGGGATCACCGCAAATCCTTGGCGACCAGGATATTCGCGCGCTTGCGCAGAAAGACCTCGTCGCTGCCGGTCACGCGTTTGATGGCGTCATTGCGGTAATCGCTCAACACCTGCTCCCGCGCGTCGGCGAAATCGGTCGGGACGGGGACGATGTTCTTGACCATGGCGATGACGTGCGCGCCGTCTTGCAGGGTAATTGGCTGGGATGCGCCGCCACTGGGCAAGGCGCGCGCGATCGCGAACAGCGAATCGCCTAAATGAATTTTCGCGGCGAAATAGAACTCCTCGCCCGTCACCTTGCCGGAATCGCGGCCATGGAAACGGGCGGCGACGGCCTGCGCGGGTTCGCCCGATTGCATCGCCTTGGCCGCCTGCGCGGCGTCGTCGGCGCCGGGAAAAACGAAATCGATCGCCGTCATGCGCCCCTCCTGGGCGTAACGGTCCTGATGCGCCTGATAATAGTCCTTGAGCTTGGCGTCGCTTGGCACGCCGCTGATCGCGTCGGCCGCCGCCATCTGCTCGACGGCGTTGACCATGGCGGCGCGAACGTCTGGGTCGATCGACGCGACGTCCAGCTCCTTGCCCCGCTGAACGAACAACTCCTCGCGGATCATATCGTCCAGAACCTTGCGCTTCTGCGCCTCCGTCGCATGCTCAAGGTCGGTGCTATAGATCGCCTGGAGCTGTAGCAGGTAATCTACCCTGGAAATGGGCTGCTGATTGACCAGCGCTACATCCTCCGCCGGCACCATCAAGGTGGATGTCCCCTTCGCCGTGAAAAGCGCGTATCCCGCCACGATCAGTCCGATCAATGCCCCCAATCCCATCAGGATGAACGATCTTTGGACGACCACCTCGGAGGGGGCGAATCCAGGGCCGCTTTTCGACTTGCCCGGCGCATCGCGAACGATCGACATCTCAGCTTCCCGTCTGGCCGGCTTGGTGGGACAGCGTGTAGACATACGCCGCGACTTCGCGAATTTCCGCCGGCGTCAGTTTCCCCACCCATGCCGGGCATACGCCCTCATGCCCCTTGGCGATGGACCGCATGATCGATTCCCGGCTTCCATCGCCGTAAAGCCAGATCGAATCGGTAAGGTTGGGCGCCCCGATCGCGGTATCGCCGCTGCCATCGGGCAGGTGGCAGTCATAACAGCCGCCCTGTCCATTGAATAACAGCCCCCCGCGTTTAGCCGCCGCCGCGTCGGCCGGCCTGCCGCCCAGGGAGACCACGAACTCCGTCACGTCGCTCAATCCTTGCGGCGTCAGGGGGGGAATATTGGGCTCGGTCTTCGAGGGCAGCGGCCGCGTATAGGCGGGCATCACCGCCAAATTCCACGCCTTCGGATTGTGGGAGCGAATGCCGTAGAAAACGATTTTTTCGATCTCGCTGACCATTCCGCTGCCATAAAGCCAGTCGGCGTCGGTCAGATTGGGGATTCCGCGCGCCGGATCACCCGTGCCGGTTTCGCCATGGCACCCGGCGCAATGCCCGTCGTAGACCGATTTTCCATGCGCGGTCGCGAAGCGCATCAGGGACGTATCGGCCGGAACCGCATCGGGGTCCGCGCGAACGAGGCGCGCCTCGGTTTCGCTCCTGATCGCCAGAAAAACCGCGAAGCCGATCAACAGAATCGTCGCTCCGCCGCCCAACCACCGCCAATTGAGATCGACCTTCAATATCTTGACCTCGTCCGGACTGTGTCCACCGCAATTTCATGCGCGCTCGGCTATTAAAACCGAGCCTAAATCGGTTTTATCGCGGGTGTCTCCGGACCGTCAATCCATTTTGGCGCGGAATG
This sequence comes from Alphaproteobacteria bacterium, assembly GCA_903970575.1. Taxonomy (GTDB): domain Bacteria; phylum Pseudomonadota; class Alphaproteobacteria; order BOG-932; family Roseiterribacteraceae; genus BOG-932. The sequence goes on along the minus strand of CAJCJC010000218.1, from coordinate 384 downwards.
GCTTATGGCAGTTCGCGCAAGCCACCCCGGTGGTATAAAACTGCGCCGTCACCTCCGCCGTGGTTCCGCTCGCGGCGACGGACGCAAGTTTCCTGGCTTCGGTCATGTACTCTTCCTGCCGCCGGAGGAACGCCGCGTTATCCGACCAGATGTCCGGTTTGGCATGGGTCTTGAACCCGGAGTCTGGACCCGATCCCAAAGGAAACCAGTTCGGAATATCCGCGCCCAGCGACGCCAGCCGGCTGGCGCCGTCGGCGATTTTCTTCTGATCCGGGTCGTCCGACTTGGTCTGTTCTTCGATGGATTTCATGATCGCGCCCATCGTCTTGAAATTCGCCTGACGGTCCTTGATCGCCCGTTCGGTCGGGCTGGCGGCTTTCTGCT
>CAJCJC010000217.1 GCA_903970575.1 Alphaproteobacteria bacterium | reverse complement strand
GTCGCCGACGAGGCCGAGATAGCGGATAACGCATGTAACGGTTCCGGTGACCGGCGCCGGTCCGTAGAGCGACAGCCGATCGATCCCGGCGGGGAAACTGACGGTATTCGGATTAATCGCCGGGTCGATCCGGGCAATCGTATCGCCCAGTATCGCCTGCAAGACCGAATCCAGCAGTAAGGGATTCAACAGCCGGTTAGGAATGCGCCCCGGATCGGCGTCGATAAGCGTCAGACCCTCTTTTCCGCTCCAGCGCAGATAACGGATGCGGTGAAACGCCGGGCCATGGAAGGTGTCGCATTCCGCGAACATATCGCGGATGTTTTCGCCCTCCGTGGCATGGGCCACGATGCCGCCCACGGGCGCCTGCCAGGGCTGCGGCGGTTCTGGCCAGGCCTCCCCGATATGCGCCTCCGCCGTAGCCGCAAGATCGAACCGGGACATTTCGGCGCGTGGCGCATCGCGCCACACCAGCAGACGCAAAGATACGACGCCGGGTCCCGCCGCCTCCGCCTCGACGCGGAGCCGGCGAGGTCCAGCGGGAAAGGCGATCCAGCCACGCAACGCCAGATTACGCAGGGCGATGACGAGGCGGTGTGGCGCAAGCCTCCGCGCCGCCCCGGCGAGCAGGTCCGCCGTGACCGTCATGGGCAGCGCCGGAATGACGAAGGTCGGGCAATGATCGACCAGCCAGATGTCTTGCGCCGGGTCCAACGTCAATTCTTCGACCGACACGCCGCCGGGTGGCTCCGCAGCCGGCCCAACGATGCGCATCCCAAAGCGCGGGAGTTCGTAGATCTTGCGCCCGTCGACGTAAAGCGTTCCGGCGGCGATGGCGAACGCCCCACGATCGTCCCGGCCACGCTCCAGCACCTCAACCAGGGTGGTGATGAGCCGGTTGGTGGGGACCACCTGGCCGCGATATCGCCAGGTAGCCTCCAAATCCAGGGCTAGCGGTTCGAAGCTCGGCCCGTCGATCCCGTCGGCCATCCCGTCGCGCAGCATCAGCGCCTGCAGCAATTGCAGCAGTGCTTCGACGCCTAGAGAGCCGGGCTGTACGGGGTCCTGGTAGAAATGGGCCTTGAAGAACCACTCCCCGGGATCGACCGCCTTCTCGCCGCGGATCAGACCCAATCCGGCGCGGCCGCCCGTTGTCCAGTGCCCGGTGATGCGGTCCAACATCAGCAGGGGCGGCGCCGCCAGCCGCGCCGCGCCGCCGAACAGGGCGGCCGGCATCTGGCGAAGGTCCAGATCGAGGTTGTCAGGAAGGCCGAGAGACGCCTGTTCGTGCGGCGCCATCGCCAGCCCCACCTGATTCGCGAGCGCCTCTTCGGGAAAGAAGCCAAATCCGGTTTTGACCCGCAGGACGACCCGGCCCTCGGCTTCGCATGTCAGTTCGAAGTTGACGAGGATCATGCCGCCGAACGCGGAGATCGACGTGAGCGTCGCACGGGTGATCAGCCGGCCGCTCCGAGGGGTCAGGTCATGCAGCTGCGTCGCCACGCCGTCCAGATTGCGGAAGAACAGCTCCCGGTCCACCGTCAGCGGGCAGCCGACCGCCGTCGCCAGCCAGCCGCAGGGTTGCAAGGCGGCCTCCAGCAGTACGGCGAACGGCATGCCGCGCCGTCCATTGACGTCGAAGTACCAGGCGTCCGGTGGGATGTCGTAGGCGGCCTCGACCCTGGCGCCGGCCTTGGGGGCTCCATCGCCAAGCTCGGACGACAAGATGCGGGTGATGAAGTGATAGGGGGGCGCCGGCAGCCGAGGGCCCCGCATCAGATGATCGAACCGTTCGAAGGCCTTTCCGAAGGCAAGGCTCGGCCGGCCCAGCGCCACCGCGCGGGCCGAGGCTTCGCTATGGATGTCGACGTCGCCGTCATCGCGCAACGGCGGCGCGGGCAGCAGGTCGTCCGGCCAGCCAGGGATCAGGCGCAACGCGGCCCCGGCGGCGTGGAACGCCTTTTGGCCATCGACGGTGCACAGCAAATCCGCCCGCAACACCGGTTGTGGCCCCGCGATCAGCTCGCGGACGAATACTTCGTAAACCAGTACGTGCGAACTGGGGGTGAGTTGCCCGCGGCAGCGCATCTTGAATGTCTCGCCGGGCAATGGCTCGAACCGCCAGCCGTCGCGCGTCAGGGTCACTCCATGGGCGGCCAAGTAGAACGCCATCGCCTGCATGCCGCCTTCGCACATCAGGGTGCCCGGCATGCACGGGTCCTCCTTGAAGTGACCGGCGAAGAACCAATCCCCTGGGGCGATCGACCTCTCCGCGCGGAGGTAGCCGCGGCCCCACGGGCCGCCCAGCGGGTCGAACGCCACGACCCTGTCGAAGAGCTGCATCGGCCCAACGGGAATGCCGGGGCTTCGCGTGTGGCTCGCCCCGATTTCGAAACCAGCGCCAAAACAGTCGAGCAGCCGCCCCTCGGCGAAAGCACGCACCTCCGCCGCATCGAAGGCCGATTTCCTGGTGAGAACGGGCGCCGCGTCGATACGACCAGGGGCCGGCCGATTCTCCGGCAGCGCGGGCGACCACAGCACGCCCTCCGAACTCGCGAGTTCCGCGTCGGTGAAAAATCCGGCCTGTCCGTTGCGAACGCTCTGGATCAGGCGGCCATTAGCGCGGCAATCGGAGTGAAAAAAGAACAGGCGGATTCCGCCAAGCTCGGCATGCCCGGTGATATGGATTTCATATTCGACCGTTTCCCCCACCATGGGTAGGCCGTCATGGAAAATCAGATCGCAGCCGAGCAGGCGATAGACGCGTTCGCCCTTGTTCTTGAGGTCGGCGCCCAGCCAGGAGCAGAGCAGCAGATCCGCCTGCCCTGCCTCGACCGTGATTCCCGCGGGCATACGCCCGTGGTGAAGATACCAGGCATCGGGCGCGATATCGGTCTCGGTCCAGATGACGCCGGTTCCGTGCGATGCGGGCTTACCCACCAAACCTGTGACGCGGTCGGCGAGGAGCAAGGGCGGCATAGGCATGCGCACCTGGCGGCGGTATTCCTCCTGCGGAAGAAATAGCGGCCCGAACACGCTGGCGATGGAGCCGGACGCCATCGTTTCGAGTTGGGCGCGGCTGAACGTTGGGCCGGATGGCGGGGTGCGGCCTGGCGCGCTCGGCGCCTTGGCTTGCACGGAGGGCGGCGGCGTTAGCGACGGAGCGGCGGGCATAGGGCGCCGGCCCCGCCGCGGCGCAACCGGCATCACTTCCCTTACGGGTTCGGGGATGCTGGGAGCGGAGGTGACATTCACCTCGGGCCAATGGGCCTTGTAGTTGATCAGCGGGAGATCCATCGCGGCGCCTTAGCTCTGCAGCAGGTGAGATTGGGTCAGGCTCGTCCGATCACGCGCCACGGCCGGCGTCGGAGCATGCAGCCCGATCGCGACCGACTGACCGCCGAGGCCGGCGCAGCAAACGCGGACGCCGCGCGGGGCGCCGGGCGGCCATGGGCGCGCGGCGGAGCCCGTCGCGCCCGGCGGCAATTGGCCTTCTCGCAATGCGACAATCGCCGCGAGAAGCATAATCAGCCCATCGGCCGCATGGGCGCGACCAAACGTGCCGGAGAGCCTGTCGGCATAGGGCGCCCAGTCGAGCGCATCGCCGCCCACCGGCCCGATTATCGCCAGAACGGGATCGCCATCGCGCCTG
>CAJCJC010000216.1 GCA_903970575.1 Alphaproteobacteria bacterium | reverse complement strand
TCATGAAGATCGCGAGTTCCCTCAAGACATTGAAGACCCGCCATAAGGCGTGCCGCGTGGTGAAGCGCAAGGGCCGCGTTTATGTGATCAATAAGCAGAACCCCAGGTTCAAGGCCCGCGCCGGCTGAATTTCGGCCCGCGTTTCCGCCGCCATCGAGCGCTTCGTTAACCGACCCACGCAATTCTAAGCGTGTTCGTGTTGCCTGGCGTCCCGAATGGCGCGCCGGCCGTCACGACAAGACGCTGACCCGCATGCGCAAGACCGATCGATTTGGCGAGCGCGCAAGCGCGATCAACCATCTGTCCAAAACTATGTATGTCCGGCGTCACCACGGCGCGAACGCCATAGGATAGCATCAGCCGTCGCGCCGTCGCTGTATTGGCTGTCAGGCAAAGAATGGGCGCGGCGGGCCGCTCGCGCGCGGCGCGTAAAGTCGTCGACCCGGACGTCGTGTAGGTCACGATCGCGGCGGCGCCGAGCGTTTGGGCCGCCTGACGCGCCGCGGCGGTGATCGCGTCCGCCGATGTCGGCTCCGGCGGAAAGACCTCCATATCGAGCCCGCGTCGATAACCGGGATCCCGTTCCACGCGCCGGGCGATCCGGTCCATGATGTCGACCGCCTCCACCGGGTAGGCGCCGGCGGCGGTTTCCGCCGATAGCATAACCGCGTCCGCGCCCTCGTAAACCGCGGTCGCCACATCCGATGCTTCCGCCCGCGTGGGCGTCGGCGCCGAGATCATCGATTCCAGCATCTGCGTCGCGACGATCACCGGCTTGCCGGCGCGGCGCACGGCGGCGACGATTCGGCGCTGCGCCACCGGCACCTCCTCCGGCGGAAGCTCGACGCCAAGGTCGCCCCGCGCGACCATCATTCCGTCGGCCATCTCGATCAAGGCGTCCAGATGATCGAGCGCCGCCGGCTTTTCCAGCTTGACCATCAACGCCGCGCGGCCGCCGACGAGCCGGCGCGCCTCCGCCACATCCTCCGGCCGTTGCACGAAGGAAAGCGCGATCCAATCGACGCCAAAATCGAGCGCGGCCGACAGATCGACGCGGTCTTTCGGCGTGAGCGCGGTCAGCGGCAGCACGATTCCTGGAACATTGACGCCTTTGCGATCCGATAGCGAACGGCCCGAGAGGATTACGGTGTCGACATGATCCGATCCCTGCCCGGTCACCCTGAGACGGACGCGTCCGTCGTCAAGCAGAATATCGGCGCCGGGCGCGAGCGCCCGGAAGAGCTCGGGATGGGGCAAACAGACCCGCGTCGCATCCCCTGGGGCGGCGTCGGAATCCAGGCGGAACGGCCGACCCTCCAGGATCGCCGCCGCCCCCGCCACGAATGTGCCGATGCGCAGCTTCGGCCCTTGCAGATCGGCGACGATGGCGATCGGAAGATCGGCGAGCGCTTCGAGCCGCCTGATGGCGGCGACGCGCGCGCGATGCTCGTCAACGGCGCCGTGGCTGAAATTCAGCCGGAACACATCCGCGCCCGCCCTCAGCAGCGCCTCGATTTCGGCCGCGCCGCTGCTCGCCGGGCCAAGCGTCGCCACAATCTTGGTGTGCCGCCGGCGTGGAAACAACGTGAATTGATGCTGAGGTTCCGTCATGCGCCGCTCATGATCTACGGCATACCAGACAGCCCTTGGCGCGTCAGCCCCCAAGGTGATAGGAGCAGCCGCGAGGCCGGAGATTGCGCCGGCGCCCCTCATTTAATCGGAACTCTTCATGCGGTTCGTCGCCACGCTGATCGGCCCCGCGCAAGGCTCGTTGACCGAGGAAATGCTGACGACGCTCCGGCGGGCGCTGGACGGCTTGGGCGCAAGCGCCTCGGCGCCGGAATGGCTGGCGGACGGCGAGGCCGCCGATCTCTTTTTCCACGAACTCGACCCCGATCAGGCGGACGCGGCGATCAGGCTGGCCCTCGCCGGATCGCCGGTCGATTGCATCGCCCAACCGGCCGAGGGGCGGCGCAAACGGCTTTTGATCGCCGACATGGAATCGACCATCATCGCGCAGGAAATGCTGGATGAGATCGCCGCGCTGAAAGGCATCAAGCCACGAATCGCCGCCATCACCGCGCGGGCGATGAACGGGGAAATAGACTTCATCGCGGCCCTTAAGGAAAGGGTCGGTCTGCTGGCCGGCCTCTCCGAGGCTGAGATCGAGGCGCTGGCGGCCGGGATAACCCTCAATCCGGGCGCGAGCGAACTGGTGGCGACGATGCGGCGACACGGGGCGAAGACCCTGCTGGTCTCGGGCGGATTCACGATATTCGCGGATCGGGTTGGGGCGATGCTGGGCTTCGACGCGGTAAGCGCCAACGTGCTTGCGTTTTCCGGGCCGGACGGCCAACGCGCCTTGACTGGCGACGTTATCCCGCCGATCCGCGACAAGAACGACAAGCTGGAGCGGTTAATCCAGGAATCCGCCAGCAGCCGCATTCAGTTGAGCGAGACAATCGCGGTCGGCGACGGCGCGAACGACCTGCCGATGCTGCTCTCCGCCGGCCTCGGCGTCGCCTACCACGCCAAACCCTCGGTCAAGGACGCCGCCCGCGCGCGCGTCGATCACGCCGGGTTGAAAGCCCTGCTATTCGCGCAAGGCTATAAGAGCGACGAAATTCTATCGTAGCAGTAATATGGGAACTAGAAATGAACTATCCACAGATTGCGCGGATAAACTTCTACCCCTTGGACTTGCCGGACACGGGAAGCGCCACGAAATGGGCGTCGCCGCCCTGGCCCTGCACGAGGAGCAGGACGGATTTCTTGTTTTCCTTGCGCGCCTGATCGACCTTAGCGACCACGTCCTTCGGGGATTTCACTTCTTGTTGGTTAACCTCGAGAAGAACATCGCCGGGAATCAGTTGTTTGTCGGCCGCGGCGCTGTCTGGGGACACGCTGGTGACGAGCACGCCGGATACGTCATCGCCTAGCTGATAGCGTTGCCGCGCGTCGGCGGTGATGGCGGACAGGCCAAGGCCGAGCTGCGTGACCGATTCCGCGTCCTTCTTAGGCGCGCCGCCTTTTTCGTCATCGCCGATCTCCGCGTTCGCCATCATCTTGGATTCCGGCATTTCGGCGATCTTGATGGTCTTGCCGATTTCCTTGCCGTCGCGCCAGATCTTAATCGGGACTTCTTTGTCGATCGGCGTCTCGACCACCATGCGCGGCAGATGGCGACTGTCGGGCACGTCCTTACCGTCGAAGGAAAGGATCACGTCGTTCGCCTGAATGCCGGTGACGGCCGCCGGGCTTTTCGGCTGCACGCTGGAGACGAGCGCGCCGGACGCGCTCTTGAGACCCAGACTGTCGGCGATGTCCTGATCGACGCTCTGAATGCTGACGCCGAGCCAACCGCGCTTGGCCTTCCCGGTCTGGATCAACTGCGCGATGATCGGGCGAACCTCCGACGACGGATGGGCGAAGCCGAGGCCGATCGATCCGCCCGATGGAGAGTAGATCAACGACGTGATGCCGATGACCTCACCCTTCATGTTGAACAGCGGGCCGCCCGAGTTGCCCTTGTTGATCGAGGCGTCGGTCTGGATGTAGTTGTCGTAACGGCCCCCGATGTCGCGGTTGCGTGCCGAGATGATGCCGGCCGACACCGTGCCGGACAGCGCGAACGGCTCGCCGATCGCCAGCACCCATTCGCCGACGCGGGCGGTATTGCTGTCGCCCCAGGTCACCGCGACCAGGTCGGGCGACGGGTCGATCTTGAGCACGGCGACATCGGCCAGCACGTCGCGGCCGACCAGGGTCGCGGTGAACGTCTTTTCGTTCTGCAGCGTGACCTTGATTTCGTCGGCCGGCTGGCCGTCCTGGCCCTCGCCCACGATCACGTGATTGTTGGTGACCACATAGCCCTT
>CAJCJC010000215.1 GCA_903970575.1 Alphaproteobacteria bacterium | reverse complement strand
CCGGCTTCTGGCAGGCGATCGCGCGCGACGACGGCTCTAAGCAATGGGCCTTTCGCGGCAAGCCGCTCTACACCTGCGCCCAGGATAAACACGCGGGCGATTTCAACGGGAATTCGGTCGAGGGTTGGCATTTCGTGCTGAATCAGGCGATGGACGGCGTTAAGCTGCCGGATGGAATTTCGGCGGCCGAGATCGTGGCCGCCGGCGGCCAGGCCTTCGTCGACGCCCACGGGCATACGCTTTATGCGTTTCATGGCGACCTTAAATCCGACATGTCCGCCTGCGCCGCTGGGAAGGATTGCGTCAATCACTGGCGGCCTTTGATAGCGGCCGAGCTTGCGAACGCCCTGGGCGATTTCACCTTGGTCAGCCGTCCGGACGGGACGCGGCAATGGGCCTATCAGGGGCAGCCGCTCTACGCCTATGACGGCGACCTTGAAAAAGGCGACGCTAACGGGCGCGGCGTGGATCCGCGCTGGACGGTGGCCTTGGCCGAACGGTATTTTCAACCGCCGAATATTGAAATCCGCCAGAGTATACGCGGCATGGATATGCTGACGGACGCCAACGGCATGACCATCTATGCCCGCGACCGAACCGTGTATCAGGTCGGCGGCTTCAATCTGCGCGGTGGGCAGCGCGGTATTCCGCTGCTCGGCAAGGCGATGGGCGCGCTGACCTGTCCCGCCGACTGCGCGAAGACCTACCCGCCCGTCGCGGCCCCTGACGACGCCCAGCCCGCCGGATACTGGAGCATCGCCAAGCGTCCCGACGGCTCCAAGCAATGGTCATATCAGGGCTATGCCCTCTACACCTACACCGGCGATAAAAAGCCGGGCGACGAGACCAGCCATGACGATTTCGACCTGTCGCTCGGCCAGATTCTTCCGCCGACCCCAAGCCCTATCGACGCGGTCGGCGCCCTCTACTGGCGCGAGGTCAACCCGTAAGAGGCGACCAGGCCCCGTAGCCCTACCCGGGGTCGCGTCAAGAATCCCATGGCCCGCTTGTTGGCGATACGCTATGTAATAAACAGGGAAAAAGGGGAAGGTTCGGTCGCCGTCGATTATGAAGAGCATCGCGTCCTGGGTTTGCGTTATCCTCTCCACATCTATCGCAACCGGCTGCGCCCAGCGTGAGGCCCAATTTCCGCTTTGGGAGGCGAACCGTCAGGCGATCTTGCATGCGCCCCCGCCGCCCGTGCCGACCGATGCGCAAACGACCGCCGCCGAGAAAGTCTATCGCGCCTGCTTGGTAAAGGCCGCGCGATACGCCGATTCGGGCTCTGCCGCGGCGAAATCCAGCGACGCATCCGATCTGGCGACGCTCATCGCGCCGATGTGCTATCCGCAATTCTCGGCTTTCGAGGCCGCCGCCGCGGCGAGCTTTTCGGATCGTGACCGCAGCGTCTTCTACTATGCCGGGGACCAGCGCCAGATCGCGCTGGCGAGCGAAGCAATCCGCGCCGAACGTGGCCAGGCGGCGTCGACCGATTCCGCCCAACCTTCAATGCAGGCACAGCCTTCTCCAAGCCGTGACTGATCGGGCAATGCAAGGACAATCATAGCCCGTCGCCCTTATAGGTTTCACCGCGTCGCCAAAGCCCGTAGGATATGTCCGGGCAATTGCTTCGGCTAAGACCGCGTACCGGTGGATTCGACCGCAAAGCCCTTCGCTTCTGTCGTGATTCCCGGAAAATAATCGATGTTGCTCTCTCTCGACTCGCCCCGCGCGGCGCCGGCAAGGCCGCTGTGGAAAGTCTTCATGATCTTCCTGGTCCCGATGATGGCGAGCAATGTGCTTCAGTCGCTATCCGGCACAATCAACAATATCTTTCTGGGACAGATGCTGGGCGTACACGCGGTCAGCGCGGTTTCCAGCTTTTTTCCCATCCTGTTTCTGCTGATCTCGTTCGTCATTGGGCTGGGTTCCGGCGCCAGCGTGCTCATAGGCCAGGCCTACGGCGCGAATGAGATGATGCGGGTCAAGGCCGTCACCGGCACCACGATCACCGTGTCGATCGCGCTCGGAATCATCATCGCTGTCTTCGGCGGCCCTTTCACCCAAACCATGCTGCGGCTCGTCGGCACGCCCCCCGACATCCTGGCCGACGCCACGGAATACGCCCGAGTTTTCCTATACTCGGTTCCGCTTCTGTTTATCTTCATCCTCTATACGACGATCACCCGAGGCGTTGGCGACACCAGCACGCCCTTCCTGGCGCTGCTATTCGCCAGCGGAATCGGTCTCGCCCTGACGCCGGCGCTGATACGCGGCTGGTGGGGTCTGCCAAAGCTGGGCGTCGCCAGCGGCGCGTACGCCACCATCGTCTCCTTCGCCCTGACGGTCTTAGCCCTTGTCCCCTATCTTCTCTGGCGGCGCCACCCGCTGGCGCCGGATCGGGCGCTGCTGCGCCACCTCAAGGTCGATTGGAAGCTGCTGGTCCTGCTCCTCAAGATCGGCATCCCGACCGGCGTTCAGGTGATTATGATTTCGCTCTCGGAAATCGCGGTGCTGCGCTTCGTCAACGCCTTCGGCTCCGGCGCCACGGCGGCCTATGGCTCGGTCATCCAGATCGTGAGCTATGTTCAGCTTCCCGCGATCTCGATCGGCATCGCGACCTCCGTCTTCGGCTCCCAGGCGATCGGACGGGGCGACAGCGCGGAGCTTGGGCGCATCACCCGCACGGGGATCGAGCTGCAATTCATCATCACCGGCGCGTTGATCGCGCTCACCTACGCCTTCTCCCGTTCGATCCTGCGGCTGTTCATCACCGACCCAGCGGTCGAGGATATCGCGCAGGATCTGGTGCGCCTCACCCTGTGGAGCTATCTGATCTATGGCTTCGTCGCGGTGATCTCGGGCGTGATGCGGTCAAGCGGCGCGGTGTTCTGGCCGACAACCCTGTTCATCCTGGCGATCTGGGGCGTCCAGGTGCCGGCGTCGTATTTCCTCAGCCGGATCATGGGGTTGGATGGCGTTTGGATCGCCTATCCCATCGCCTTTATCGCTATGCTGATCCTGCAAAGCGCCTATTACCGCCTTGTCTGGCGTAAGCAAACCCATATGCGGCTGATCTGAACGAACAAAAGGGAAGAGACGAGCCCATGAGCCTTTATGTCGAGGAATTCGAGATCGGCCGCGCGGTGACCACGCCCGGCCGAACAATCGGCGAGGGCGATATTGCGCTGTTCGCCGGCCTCACCGGAGATTTCACGCCGATTCACACCGACGCGCATTACGCCGCCAACACCCCCTTCGGCGGCCGGATCGCCCATGGCACCCTCACCATGTCGACCGCGATCGGCCTGTTGACCCAGGTGGGGCTGCTGGGCGACGGGGTGATCGCCCTCCTCAACCTCAACTGGGATTTCAAGGGCGTGGTGATGATCGGCGACACCATCCATGCCCGGGTCGCGCCGGTCGAGGCGCGCAAGACGTCCCGCCCCGGAGCAGGCATCGTCAAATTCGGCTTCGACGTTCTCAATCAGCGCGATGAGATTGTGCAGACCGGCGCGATGACCGTGATGATGAAGACAAAGGACCATCCGGTCCCGATTAAGCGATAAAGGAACCTGCATGGACCAAGCCCTGGTCGGCGCCGCCGCTGCGTTTCTCGCATCCCGGCGGGCGCCCGAAGCCGAACTCGGCGAAGCCTTTCCCGAAGAGTTGCGCCCACGTACCCCGGATGACGTGGTCGCGATCCAGATCGCGACTTTGGCGCTTCTGGGGCCGATCGGCGGCTGGAAGGTCGGCGCGCATGATCCAACCGCGATCCCTACCGGCAGTCCGCTCCCGGCAAGCGGTATCGTCACGTCGCCGGCGGTGGTGGCCTCGCGCTTCCGGGGCGCGGAATGCGAGATCGGCTTCCGCATCGGGCGCGATTTGGCGCCCCGATCCAAACCCTATGCCGAGGCCGATCTCCTGGATGCGATCGAAAGCTGTTGCGCCACGATCGAAATCGTCAGCGCCCGTTTTCATAACCATCCCAAGCTGGACGCGCTCAGCCTCTCGGCCGACCTCAGCGCCCATCACGGGCTCTGCGTCGGCGCCCCGATCCAGGCCTGGTCGCCCGGCATGTTCGCGTCGCTCGCTGTCACAATGACTGTCGATGGCGCCGTTCATCGCCAGTCGGTTGGCGGTAATCCCGGCGGGACCGATCTCCTGCGTCTGCTCGTCGGGCTCGCCAATTCCGATGTGGCGCGCGCGGCTGGGGGAATCGCCGCCGGCGCCGTGATCACGACCGGCTCCTGGACCGGGCTCACCTTCGTTCCCGCCGGAGCCCGCGTCGTCGCCGCGTTCGCCGGCTTCCCACCGGTCACGGTCGAGTTTGCTTGAGGAGGCTTGAGACGATCTATTCTGAAACAACGTCTTTCCCGTCGAGCGCCGACCGGTCAGGCGTCTGAGAAAGTACGCTGATCAGAAATAGAACATAAAAGGATTTATGTCAACAAATAACTGACTATACCAGTGCGATCGCATTTGGGATTTCTCCGCCGGACGCCCGTGGTTGACGCGAAAGTTCAATAATCCTTGGCCGTCCTCTCCAAAGCCGACACAAACGCCCCCGCGCCATCAATGCGGACCCGAAATTTCTTATGCGATTGCCCTGCCGACGATTCACACCGAAATCGCAAGGCTAGGCACAAACTAAGCGCGCCTAAGGCCCAACCTTATACCCGTCCTCCTGCGACACCCAGATCACCGGCAGAGACCCCGGCAAGGCCGCGCCGTCGATCGTTCCCTTCGCGACCAGGGCGCCCCCATCCACCGTGAATTCGGTGCAGATATCGTGATTGAACGTGTCCTTGAGGGCGACATTTATTTGTTGCCGCAGGGTTGCGGCCGCCTTTGGATCGAGCGGCTTGCCGTCGGACATGAACTTGGCCTTTTCGATGTCCTGCTTGCGGATCGCGCCGCAGACCTGGCCATTCTTGATCGTGACCGGCGAGACGGTCTCCATGGTGATCAGCGGGCTCTTGGAAAGCAGCGTCAGCGACGTCTTGCTAATTGTGCCGTCGTTTTCCAGCTTGTACCGCGCGAGGGAGTTACAGGTCTTGCCGGCTGTATTCGGCGCATAGCACTGGGCCCGGCCGGCCCCCGCCTCCGCGATCGGCGCAGGCAGCTCGGCGCCCAGAGCCGCGGGCGCGGTCATGACGCCGCAGAGGAGAACGAGGAGCGCTTTCATCGGGCCAGCCCTGTGCTTGTCGTTTACGCTTTGCCAGGTTCCCAAACGTGTCACGCCTCCAAGAACCCCGCGACCGCGTCCACCCAGGCGGCCGGCGCCTGGTCCACGATGTCGACTCCGCCACCCTCGATCTGGGCGAAGGCGAAATCCGGGCGCATCCGGTGGGCCTTCAGCGCATGCTCGAAAATGACGTCACCCGTATTGGTCAGGATCATTGTCGGGTGATGGATCAGCGGAATCGCCGCCGCGTGGTTATAGGTGAAGGCCGCGTTGTGGCCATACCAGAAGGGGCCATAGCCGATCAGATTGTCGAGGACATAGCGGGTGATGTCTTCCATCGGCACCAGGCCCATGGCGAATTCGACGCGCCGGGCGAAAAGCTCGGTCAGATGGCTGCCGTCAGGTCGCGGGGCGTATTCCTTTTCTCGCTCGACGATCGGCATCCATTGTTCCGCCTCGCCCTCTTCCAGCGGCAAAGGGCCGTTCAGGATCAGGCGACGCACCCGGTTGGGGAATTGGAGGGAGACTTCGGTCGCGACCAGCGCGCCGGTATGGTGCCCCAATATATCCGCCCGATTAAGGCCAAGCGCGTCCAGCACCGGGGGAATGGCGGTCGCGTAATCCTCGACCCTCGGCGGGAAATCGGGCGCGTCGGATTCGCCGAAGCCCGGCAGATCGACGCCCACGACCATAAAGCCCCGCGCGGCGAGGCGCGGATACACATGCGTGAACTGGCGGGAGCTCTGCGGCGCCT
>CAJCJC010000214.1 GCA_903970575.1 Alphaproteobacteria bacterium | reverse complement strand
CCGAGTGCCGTGGCCGCGCCCCGATATTCTGCATAAGGCGCGGCGGGTGGCGTTCGGGGGCAAGACATGGGACGAAAGATTGACGCGGCGGCGCTTGCGCCAAGCTTATGGACGGCTGATTCGTCAGGCCGACGATATCGGCGTCTTCGTTCTGCTCGACCCGATGATGCCGTCACGGCTGGCGGGGGCGTTTCCCGCCGGGGTCGAGGTAAAACGTGTGGGATTAGCGCAGGCGGTGGGGGATATCGCGCGTTTCCTGGGATGAATCCGGCGTTCGAGGGTTGACAGGTTGGACTTCCATACCGGGGCATATGCTATACAGTAGCTTACTTGCATAGGCTGTGATTTCGATGACTCAATTATTGCCCGCGCCGGAAGCGAATTGGTTTGGCGATAAGCCGGTCGACCCTGGTGAGAAGACCGGACTTGTTCATGAGGTTTTCAGCCGGGTCGCCGGCCGATACGACCTGATGAACGATTTGATGTCGGCCGGCGTGCATCGGGCCTGGAAGGCGTCGTTCATTCGCATGCTCGCCCCTCGCCCGGCGGAGACGCTGCTGGATGTCGCGGCGGGCACGGGCGATATCGCCCAGGGCTGGCGGCGTAACGGCGGCGGCCCCGCCCTTCTCTGCGATATCAACGAATCCATGCTGACGGTTGGGCGCGACCGCGCCATCGACAGAGGCGGCGTCGAGGGGCTCTCCTGGGCTGTCGGCAACGCCGAGAGCCTGCCGTTTCCCGATGGTAGCTTCGACGCCTATACGATCGCGTTCGGGCTTCGGAACGTGACGAATATCGACGCCGCCCTGGCCGAGGCGCGGCGCGTCCTGAAGCCGGGCGGACGTTTTTTTTGCCTTGAGTTCAGCCGCGTGGCGATAGCGCCGCTGCGCCTGCTTTATGAGCGTTACTCGGACGCCGTGATCCCCAGGCTGGGCGAGATCGTGGCGAAGGACCGCGAGAGCTATGCCTATCTGGTCGAAAGCATTCGCCGTTTCCCACATCAGGAGGCGCTGCTGGAGCGCGTCACGAAAGCCGGCTTGTCCATGGCGCGATTTCGAAACCTCTCGGCGGGAGTCGCCGCCGTGCATCACGCGTATCGGATATGAACTCGGGAAGAATTTGGGGAACGCGCGGAGGTTTCAAGAGTTTATGTCCGAATAGGGAATGCACGCGTTGAAGGGACAAATGCGATCACCGGATGCGCCCGTCGATCTGACGTCCAAGCGGATATTGCTTGTGGTCTCAGGCGGCATAGCCGCGTACAAATCGCTCGAACTCATTCGGCTGTATCGCAAGGCCGGCGCCTCCGTCAGGGCGATACTGACCAAGGCCGGATCGGAATTCGTGACGCCGCTTAGCGTCGGCGCGTTGACCGAGGACAAGGTTTACACCGATCTGTGGTCGCTGACGGACGAAGCGGAGATGGGTCATATCCGGCTTTCGCGGGAAGCGGACCTGATTGTCGTCGCCCCGGCGAGCGCGGATTTGCTCGCGAAGATGGCGATGGGATTGGCCGACGATTTGGCGTCGACCATGATTTTGGCGGCGGATAAACCCATTCTCGTCGCGCCCGCGATGAATGTAAAAATGTGGGAAAACGCGGCCACAATCAACAATATGAATATGTTGGAGGGGCGCGGGGTTCTGCGCGTTGGGCCCGATCCGGGACCGATGGCGTGCGGCGAATTCGGCATGGGCCGGATGGCGGAGCCCGAGCGCATATTGATGGCGAGCGCCCAGATTCTCGACCCGGTTCTCAAGACGGCCTTTGGGAGGCTTGCGGGTAAGCGCGTGCTGGTGACCAGCGGGCCGACGCGCGAGGCGATCGATCCCGTGCGCTATATCAGCAATCGGTCATCGGGCAAGCAAGGCCACGCCATCGCCGCGGCGTTCGCCCGCGCCGGCGCCCATGTCGTTCTTGTGTCGGGGCCGACGGCAGAGCCCGATCCCCATGGCGTTACGATGGTTCATGTGGAAAGCGCCCAGGACATGATGGGCGCCTGTCTCGACGCCCTGCCCGTCGATGTCGCGGTGTGCGCCGCCGCCGTCACGGATTGGCGGCCAGCCGCGCCCGCGCCCCAGAAGCTTAAGAAGGAGAACGCCGGCGCCGCGCCAGAACTTCAGCTTCGTGAAACGGAGGATATTCTGGCGACCTTATCGCGCCCCGGCGATCGTCGCCCTGCCCTGGTCATCGGATTTGCGCTGGAAACCGAAAATCTGATGCGCAACGCAACCCGCAAGCTCAAGAATAAGGGCTGCGACTGGATTGTCGCCAACGCGGCGTCGCAGGGCGCCGAAATATTCGGAAGCGAGCACAACAGCGTCGCGCTGGTGACCGAAGCGGGCGCGGAATCGTGGCCCCGGATCACCAAACAGGAAGTGGCGCAACGTCTCGCCGCGGCGGTGGCGGATCACTTCGCGAGCGCGGAAGCGACCGTATCCCGGAAGAGCGAGCACGCGGATGAAATCTCGTTGAAAGCCGATCGATGAGCATCGTCACCGTTCCCGTTGTGAGATTGCCGCACGCGGCGGAGCGCGATCTGCCGGAATATGCGACCAGCCACGCCGCCGGCGTGGATTTGGCGGCCGCGATCGACACGCCCGTCACGCTGGAGCCGGGCAAGCGCGCCCTTATCCCAACGGGCATCGCGATCGCCCTTCCGCCCGACCACGAGGCGCAGGTTCGGCCGCGCTCAGGCCTCGCGGCGAAGCATGGCGTCACCGTATTAAACGCGCCGGGTACGATCGACGCGGATTATCGAGGTGAAATACAGGTTATTCTAATCAATTTCGGCGATTTGGCCTTCACCGTGGAACCAAACATGAGGATTGCACAGTTAATTGTAGCGCCTGTATCGCGAATTCGATGGCAACTGGCCGATACTCTTGTGGAAAGCGCAAGAGGGGATCGTGGATTTGGGTCGACTGGATTAGACAAATTGGTGTGTAAGTAGATGCTCCGTCTTTCAAAGAAACTGATGTTCGCGATCGAAGCGGTTCTGGACATTGCCTATAATTCCGGCTCGCAGCCGGTGCAGAGCCGCGAAATCAACAGCCGGCAAGGCATTCCGCGACGCTATCTCGAACCCGTGCTCCAGCAACTTGTGCGCGCCGGCATACTGGATGGCGTGCGGGGTCCGCGCGGCGGATACAGGCTTGCGCGCGAACGCCGCAAGATCACCCTGGCGGAGATCGCGGAGGCCGTGCGCAGCACCGAGGCCAGCAGCGACCCGTTCGATATTCCGCCCGGCTCCCCGCTCGGTCAGGAAATCGTCCGGCCGCTTTGCATGGATTTGGCGACGACCTGGACGAAGGAACTGGAGAAGATCACGATCGAGGATTTGTGTCTGAGGGCGCGCGATACCGGAATCGACAGCGTGGCCGAGCAGACGGCGGATTTCTCGATCTGATCCAGGCCGCGTCGGAAATCCAGTCAGGCCCTGGGAATAAAGCTGGCGGA
>CAJCJC010000213.1 GCA_903970575.1 Alphaproteobacteria bacterium | reverse complement strand
CTCGGATTCGACGTTCCTCGACAGGAGTACCGCCGTTGGCCTTTTCCGCCGTCTACATGCTGCCGTTCGCGCTGATCGTGATTTTCCTGTTGCTGACCGCCTCGGTCAAAATTCTGCGGGAATACGAGCGCGCGGTCGTCTTTACGCTGGGGCGGTTCCAACGCGTGAAGGGGCCGGGCCTGGTGCTGCTGGCGCCGTTCTTTCAGGAAATGGTGCGCGTGGATTTGCGCATTCAGGTCATCGAAATTCCTAGTCAGGACGTGATATCTCGCGACAACGTGTCGATGAAGGTAGACGCCGTGCTGTATTTCAACGTCGTCAACCCCGAACGGGCGATCATCAAGGTGCAGCATTATATGCCCGCCACCAACATGCTGGCGCAGACGACCCTGCGCGCCGTGCTGGGCCAGCACGACCTTGACGAAATGCTGTCGGAACGGAAAAAGCTGAATACCGACGTCCAGGCCATCCTCGACAGCCAAACCGAGACCTGGGGCATCAAGGTCACCAATGTCGAGATCCGAACGGTGGAGCTGACCGAGAACATGGTCCGGGCGATCGCCAAGCAGGCGGAGGCGGAGCGCGACAGACGGGCCAAGATCATCCATGCCGAGGCCGAGTTCCAGGCGTCGCAGACGCTGGTGAACGCGGCCAATATCCTGTCGAGCATCCCGGCCGCGATGCAGTTGCGCTACCTTCAGACCCTGACGGAAATCGGCGCGGAGCAGAACTCCACCGTGATCTTCCCGATGCCGCTCGATATCGTGACGCCGTTTCTCAAGCTGTTGGAGAAGGACTCCAAGAGCCCCATGAACGGCGCTCTCCATCCGGGGGGGCCCGAAAACGCCCCTCTGGCGGCCGCCTAGGCCGGGTCGATGAAAATCGCGATGGCCAATTCAACGCGCGGCCCCGGGGTTTTCCCGCAGAAATCGGAATTCGACGATTTCCTGTTCGCGCAAATCGGCGAAGACGGTAACCAGGCGCCGCTCAGCGTCCTCTCCGCGCTGGCCCGGCTGAATTTCGACCCTTGGGTGGAGGCGGGGCTTCTGTCGCGCCTGTCGCGCGGGGCGGCGGCCGAGAAACTGGCGTCCATGATCGAATCGCTGCCGAACGGCGTCGGCGAAACGCGCGACGTCCCCATGGTGGCCGCGCGGTTGATCGCGCTGTTGCCGGCGCGGTCGGCGTTTCCCGCGCCGGTTCCATCCGGGTCCGCGTCCTCCAATCTGCCGGCCATCGCCTTAGGACTCGCGATGCTGGCGATGTTGCTGGGGGCCGGGTGGAGCGTGATCCATAATCAGGCGCATTCGGGGTTGGATGTCGCGCAACCCACAAATCACGCCGCCTCCGACGAGGCCATTAGGGCGCCCACCCCCACCATTTTACCGCAATAGCCGCCCCGGCACGGAGGGAAACGATGACTGAAGAACCGGAACAGACACCGACTCCCGACCGCGGGGAGACGACAGCGCAGGCCCCTATCGAAAAAAAGCTGGAAAACGCCCGCAAGGACGGCGCGATCCGATCGAGCCGCCGGCCGCCGGCTGGCCGTATGCCGCTCTTCGGGCGATAAGGGGCCGGGCTAATTCCGTTGCGCGACGCGGGCCTTCGCGGCCGGGGACATGACCGGTCCATCCCCGATGCGCCCCGATGCGCTCAGCACGTTTTCGCTGATCGTCGCCGCGAGCCGTTTCAGCCGCGGCACGAAGGTCTTGATGGCGTCCTGCGTTTCCAAAACCCGGCCCATATACATGATCAGCAGGATGGCCTTGACCGAACCTTCGATCATGATGGGTACGCTGATGGAGCGCTCGGGACCGAGATCGGGGTTGATCGAGAAGCCATCGCGGCGGATGGTTTCGCAAATCTGCCGCATTCGCTCCACATCCATGATCCTGAATGCCTCGGGCACGTCTGGCGCGCTCAACGCCGCGAACAGCAACTCCCGCTCCGGCGGCTTGGCGAAGGCGAGATAGGCCTGGCCGCTGCAAGAACCGCCGATCGGCACCGTGGCGCCGACCCGTCGACGGTGCAGCCACAGAGACGTGGCGGAATCCGTGGTGAGGCGCACCGCCATGCTGTAGGATTCCGGCGCGGCGATCGCGAGCGGCCAGCCGATCCGCTCGGTCGTTTCGAACAGCAACGGCGCCGCGATGTCGACGATCCAGCTTTCATCGGAAAAGCCCGACGCCAGGCTGCACACCTTGCACTTCAAATGATAATGCTTGGCGGACGGAAATCTTTCGACATAGCCCTCCGACGCCAGGGTCTCGAGTATCCGCTCCGTCGTCGTTCGCGGCAGCGCAAGCTCCCGCGAGAGCTGGGCGATCGTAACGCTGCCGGTTTGATTGAGTAGCGCCAGCGCCCTAAGGCCGCGCTTGAGAGATTTGAGCTCTTGCTCCGCTTTCATGATTCCGCCTGTTCACCCACGCCCCACGTTGAGTGGCGGCCAGCTTTATGAACGTCGCCCTGACTGGCGCACGCGCATTCAATCGCCCGAATTCCTTAGAGTGGAAGAATTGGGCCGAATTGCAAGCACCGCGTCCTTAAGGACCAAGAGCGGGGCGGAAACGCGAGGCTTAAGCGCCGAAGCGTCGTCAGTTGAGCCCAAGCGATCCCGGATTCACCAAACCCTGCGGATCGACATCGTCCTTGATCCGCTGCAAAAGCGCGAATGTCTCAGCCTGCCGCGTCTCGCGATAAGGGTATGACTTGCCGATCTGAAGATGGACGCACCCGTTGCGGGTAAAGATTTCCTTCAGCCCCTCGCGCAGTTCGGCGACCGCCTTGTTGACCTCGGGCTCCGTCTTGAACGCGGACAGCGCGACCAGATCGCTCTTCTCGTGATAGCGATTATGCAGCCGATGGCGCTCGTCGTTCCAGAAATACAGCGGCTCGATGATGATGGCGTTGTTGCCGATGGCGAAGCAGATGATGCCCCATTTGATGTCATGGGCTTTGAACTTCGCATCCTGCTCGGCGAAATAGGCGTGGATCTCGGCGGCGACCTTGGGCGCGCGCGACAGTGGCGCGATGCCGTGCGTCGGCAAGTTGCGGAGCGTCTGGTTCGCGAGTTCGGGGCCGCTGAAATCGGTGAAAGGCTGACCGCGCGTGGCCCGAGGCGCCGCGGCCTCGATCTCGCCGGCGCCATGCTTGGCGGCGATGGCCTGGACAAGCTTCAGCTTGGCTTCGGCCCCGGCCTCGGTCACGTCGTCGATGGTGACGTTGACGATGAAGGTCGAGCCATCGAGCACCGATTTGCCGGCCATGGCCACCTTGGCGGCGCTTTTCAGCCCATCGATCCAGGTGGAGCCGGAGCGGACGATCCCGGCCAGGAATTTGACGCCCTGGAGCGTATTCGTGCGCTGCCCCAGGCTCATCACGAAATAGGGGTCCCAGCAATAGCATTCGGCCGCCAGACCGCCGCGCCCGACCTCGGTCAGGATTTTGATGCAATCCTGAAGGTTATCGAGGGCGAAGGCGCCGAAGCGCTGATGCTCGGGGAACGGAATCAGTTTCAGCGTGGCGCGCGCCTTGAAGCCGAGCGACCCGGTGTCGCCGAGGAAAAGACCCGTGAGGTCGGGTCCGAAATTACGGAAGAACGGCGATGGCGCGATCGTGCCCGCGGCGGACCCGGTGGTGACGACCTCCCCATCGGCCAGCACGACCTGCAATCCCAGAACCGAGTCGGCCGTCGTGCCGTACTGGGTCGAGCCCAGGAAAATGCTGCCCTGCGACAGCGCGCCGCCCACCGTCGACCAGTAACCGGACATCGGGCCGAAATACGGCGTGCGGACGCCCTTGGCCTTCAGCGTCTCGTAAAGCTCCCGCCAGGTGCAACCGCACTCGACGG
>CAJCJC010000212.1 GCA_903970575.1 Alphaproteobacteria bacterium | reverse complement strand
CGCCCGCCAATTCGCGGGAATCGCCCCGCCGGTCGCCGAGTTGCTAGCACGGCCGGAGGTTCACGAGGCCTTGACCGGCGCGGCGCGGCGCGGCCTTGGCGCGGTGCCGGCGGCGCCGCTGGTCGGACAAAGCCTGCGTCTGCTTGTCGCGAAAGGCTTCATCGCCAAGGCGGCGGATTGGCTTCTGGACCAAGGCGAGCGTGCGCTCAGCCGGCATGGGGATCTCATCCGGGAACAGGTCAGCAAAAACACGTCAGCATGGATGCCGAAATGGCTGGACAAGCGCTTGGCCGACCGCGTGCTGACAAGCCTACGCAACGCTATCGACGAGATGCGTAAGCCCGGCCATCCGTTGCGCGGCTCGCTCGAACTCAGAGCGGAGGCGCTTGCAACCAAGCTGATCGAGGACCCAGCGATGGCCAAGGAGGGCGACCGCATCAAATCCGACCTGCTGGCTAACCCGGTTATCGCGGCATATCTGGACCCGATGTGGCGATCGGTCGAGGAGCGCCTGAAGGCCGGCGATTCGGAAGATTCGCTGGTGCGGACCGGCATCGAACAGGTGCTGAGCGGCACAGCGCGGTTACTGGCGGACGACCCCGCCATCGCCGCGACGCTTAACGCTTGGACCCGGAGCGCTATCGCACGGCTGATCGCGCCCAATCGCGACACGATTGGCGCCTTCATAGGGGATGTGGTGAGCGGATGGGATGACGAAACGCTTGTCAGTAAGATTGAACTCCAGATCGGCAAGGACCTTCAATATATCCGCATCAACGGCACTATCGTCGGTGGCCTAGTCGGGCTACTAATATTCGCGGCTAGCCGTGTCGTGGAGCATTTTCATCTCCTGGAATTGAGCGTTAAGTAGAAAAACTCAGTCGTCATATTTGCTTTATTCGAGGGTTGAGCGTATACAATTTACTATCGTCTAGTCGAACAGATCAATTTTTGGTTGACTGATCGGCGGCTCGATCGGGCGCGGGCATATCCGCCTATTTCACGATCGGATACATTATGAACGAAAAAGACATCCTCGTAATAGGCGCGGCGGCTCCGATGCTCGCGAACGCGCCTTCGCTCGCGGCGCCGAGCGGCTGCGGGAATTTATCGTTTTTCGCGGGAAGACTCCCGCTGTTCGGTCGCTAAGATGGCGGCGCGGCGCAAAGCGGCTATACCGGCCGCGGCTCCTCCAGCGGGATCGGTCATGAACGCCAGACTCGCCTTGCTATCCGATGACGAAATCGATCGTTTGCGCACCCGGATCATTCAATTGACCCGCATGGGCACGACCGAGCAAAGGCAAACCAGCACGGACCAGCTTGAGGCGATCGACGTCGAGCGCGAACGACGGCTGGCGGCTCCGCCAGCGTAAATTTCAGCGCGGAATCTCGAGGGTAAAATAAAGGCTGCTCTGCCTTATAAAGCCGCCAATCGTCTCCATGTATCGATGCAATAATCGGACTGCCGAAATTCGAACCTTGGAGGATGTCTTGGCGAAAAGTCAAAAAAAGAGCAACCGCGAAGCCAAGAAGCCGAAGAAAGACAAGAAGGCTGCTCCCGTCGCGGTGACGCCGTTCACCACGCCGCCCCAGAAGAGCAAATAGAATAATATATGCTGTCGCGTCGTTCGTCGGCGCTAACCGCCTTCGTCACCACCGCGCGGATAACGTCGCGCCGCCATGCCCGAACCAATAAGGCCAGCCCGCGGCTTATGCGCCGGCGGCATAAAAGGATAAGCACATGCCTGCCAAGGACGTAAAATTCGGCGCCGAAGCGAGACAGCGCGTTCTGCGCGGCGTCAACCTGCTGGCCGACGCGGTAAAAGTTACGCTGGGGCCCAAGGGGCGCAATGTTGTGCTCAACAAATCCTACGGGGCGCCCCGTATCACCAAGGACGGCGTCTCGGTCGCCA
This sequence comes from Alphaproteobacteria bacterium, assembly GCA_903970575.1. GTDB lineage: Bacteria > Pseudomonadota > Alphaproteobacteria > BOG-932 > Roseiterribacteraceae > BOG-932. The sequence goes on along the minus strand of CAJCJC010000212.1, from coordinate 754 downwards.
AGGAAATCGAACTTTCGGACAAGTTCGAGAACATGGGCGCGATGATGATGCGCGAGGTCGCCACCAAGACGAACGATCTGGCGGGTGATGGCACGACAACGGCGATCGTGCTGGCGCAGGCGCTGATTAAGGACGGCAATAAGGCTGTCGCCGCCGGAATGAACCCGATGGATTTGCGGCGCGGCATCGACCTCGCCGTCGCGGCGGTGGTCGATGACATCAAATCCCGCGCCAAGAAGGTTTCAACCAACGAAGAGATCGCCCAGGTCGGAACGGTCTCCGCCAATGGCGAGGTTGAAATCGGCCAGATGATCGCGAAGGCGATGCAGAAAGTCGGCAACGAGGGCGTTATCACGGTCGAGGAAGCCAAGACCTTCGATAGCGAACTCGAAATCGTCGAGGGCATGCAGTTCGACCGCGGCTATCTCTCGCCCTATTTCGTGACCAACGCCGAGAAAATGCTCGTTGAACTCGAGAACCCTTATATCCTGATCCATGAGAAAAAACTGTCCGGACTACAGGCGATCCTGCCGCTGCTGGAAGCAGTGGTGCAATCGGCGCGTCCGCTTCTGATCATAGCGGAGGATGTCGAGGGCGAAACGCTCGCGACGCTGGTGGTCAACAAGCTGCGCGGCGGCCTTAAGGTTGTCGCGGTCAAGGCGCCGGGCTTTGGCGATCGCCGCAAGGCGATGCTTGAGGATATCGCGGTGGTGACCGGCGGCAAGGTGATCAGCGACGATCTGGGCATCGACCT
>CAJCJC010000211.1 GCA_903970575.1 Alphaproteobacteria bacterium | reverse complement strand
GTGATTTTTGCCGTCGCCGTGACATTCACTTGCGCGGCGGAGGTTTCGATGGTCCCGCCGTTGCCGCCGTTGGGCGCGCTGGCGTCCAAGGTGCCGGATTCATTGACGACGCCGTTTTGATCGTCGCCGATAAGACTGATCGTACCGTCATGGGTTTCGATGGTTTGCGCTTCGATGACGCCCGTGTTGTTGACAGCGGATTTCATGAGCTGGCCAGCCGACTTCGCTGTCATCATCACTTGACCGCCATCCGCCTCGATCAGGCCCCCGTTCTCGACCAGCGCGTTCACCGCGCCTTGGTCGACCGTGACGTTGAGTAAACCGTCTCCGGCGACATCGAGCGTTATGGCGCTTCCAGCGGCGAGCACGACGGTTCCCAGCCGCGCCGAGATTACGCCCTGATTGTTGACCTGGGCGCCGAGCATCGCGACGTAGCCGCCGTCGGCGTTGATGGATCCCTGATTGACCACCGCGCTGTTGCTGGACCCGGCGAAATGGTAAATGCCTGCCATGAAGTTGGCGTCGGTTATATCGAGGGTCGACGCGACCAGCCCACCGACATTCACCTCAGCGCCCTGCCCGAAAAGAATGCCGTTCGGGTTCACCAGGAAGATCTGGCCGTTCGCCGACAGGCTGCCCAATATGGCCGAGGGATCTCCCCCAAGAACGCGGTTGAGCGCGACCGAAGTACTGTTAGGCTGCGCGAAGGTCACGGCCTCGCCCTTGGCGATGCCGAAGCTCTGCCAGTTGATGACCGCGTTCTGGCTAGATTGCTTAATCGTGACCGCGCCCGCGGCACCTGCGATGCTCGCGGCGCCGGCCGCGACCGTTCCCCCCGTGGGGAGGGCGTAGGCGCTCGATCCGGCGTCCAACGCACAGAGGCCCGCGATTCCCCATATCGCCATGCCCGCGCGTCGCGCCAAAATCGTCGAGCTCAACCAGTTTCGCTTCAGGTCCGGCTCGCCATCGACGCGCAGGACGGAACGATCCGTCGCCTCATTCTTGAACGGGTGGGAAATTCTGCTCATAATAATCGTTCCTTGCGTCCGAAGACGGCGCGGCGCGTGCGCGTCGGTCCCGCGGACATTAGAAATATTTCACGAGCTGTACCCAGAAGCGGCCGAACCTGTCCGGCGCGGACGTCGCCCGCTGATCGCCGAGTTCATGGGCGTAGGCGACGGTCACGCTGAAATCATTGGGAGCGGCCCAAATCACTTCCGCGCCGACCCCGCTCCGGGTCGCGTCATTCTTTCCCTGGGCCCACGGAGAGTGGTTGAAGGTAACCGAGCCCGTATCGACGAAGCCGACCAGCTGCGTATCTCCCGGAATGCTCTCCACCCATTTCGGCAGCAGCAGCCGCGCCTCCAGAGTCGCGATATATCCCTGGTCGCCATAGGCTTCGCCTTCCGGATAGGCCCGAACGCCTTCGGCTCCGCCCAATTCCATCTTCTCGGAAATGTCCAGATTGTTAAACGCGACTTGCCCCCTGACATCGCCATAGACAGACAACGGGCCGATGACATGCTGCAATCGGGAGGCGCTAAAGTAGATTTTGCCGTAGCCGCCGTCGGTCCGCGCCGTCGTCGCATCCTCCGCCCGGTCCAAAGGGCTTTCAATGTCGAGGTCGCCGAAACTCCCGATCAGGGAATAGGCATTCCATCCGCCGCCGCCCCAATTGTCGTGACTATCGCCGCGGACGCCAACGCTCATCACATAGGCTTGCTTGTCGATGGTGCTTAACGTAACGCCGATCTTGTCCTGAAAGGTTCGGAAGTCGAAATCGAGCAGAAGATAAAGATTGTTGTTGTATGACCGGATCAGCGGATAGCTGCCGTAGAGACTGGCTATTTCTTCCGAGCCGCTGGCGTCCAGGTTCGAGAATTCTTCGCCCAATCGATAATAGAATACCGTGTAGGCGACCCCCACGGTGGCGTCCTCAACCTGGGCCTGGTAAGAGACCCGGCCATAGTCCATGTCGCCGGACGTCGAGGCGAGAAATCGGGCGCTCAGGACATCGCCTATATTCAATGGCTCGTTAAAGTTGACCGTTCCGCCCAGGCGGTAGGCGCCGGTATACGGGTTGCCCCAATTGTCCGCTTCGACGCTGCCTGTCACGCGTTGGCCGGGCGTTACGTCGACCGTCAGATCCGACGTCCCGACCACCGCCCCAGGGGCAAGCGTCGACCCGACCTCTACGCCGGGAATATCGGACATGATCAGCAGACGCCGCTCGAGCGGGTCGATTATAACCGGATCCCCGGCATTCAGGCCGTCGAGAACGTCTTGGAAGGCGCCATCCCGGACATCCGTCTGATTGAGCAAACTGATCTTGGCATAGCGGCCTTCGACGACCGCGATCGTGACCGCTCCATCCTTGATGCTCTGCGGAGGCAGGTAGGCTTGCGCCACGAAATACCCGCTCGCGTTATAGAGTGCGGTAATTTTCGCCGCCATTGCCCGCAAATCGTCCAACGTCAATTCAACGCCGGGCGTGAAGTCCGTGGCGGCTATCAGCTCGGCTTCGGAAAAACGGGACTCTCCCGTGACATGCAGCGAATTGACAAGGATGCGTTGCCCCGGCCCCACGGAACGCGCGACGGGCTTGCTCTGCTCGACCGGAAATTCGGGAAGCGACCTTTGCACGGCAGGCGCCGTTGGAATTTGCTGAATTTGGCCGCCCGCGCCCACGGGCAACTGGGCCAAGGCGCTTTGGCTCGCCGCCAATAAGGCGACAGTAAACAGGCCACGATTCGTCACCTCAAATACCCCATTTCTGATTTGCAGTGATCGAAAAGCTGAGTGGCGCGCATTGAAGAATTCCAAACCATGGTTTGGAACAAAGCTTGCGGCGCCTGATTTCACATTTTAATCGTGTAGACTTCATTTAGAATTTATATAAAAATTTAGACAGTGATATCACCCTCGGAAACTACTCATAGTACGATGTATGATCGATATTAGTTGAAATAGATAGTGTTATTATTACATTTTTTCCGCGAAATTACAGAAGGAGGATGCGGAGGAGCGCCCAGACCTCGGGATTGAGTTCAGTCGGAATCGGTGCGCCGCTCGGGATTGATTTGCTCCTCTAGTCATGGCCAATTCGCGTCGCCGATCGCGTGCGATCGGCAGGCGGCGTCTGTACGAGATGGTTGAGAATGGCGGCCTGCAAGCCGACCTGGAAACTGCCCTAACCTGTATATCGAGCTGGACACGGTGATGGCGGCGGCTAATAAACCGGCCGGTGACGGCCTGGGCGACGGTCACCGTACGGCGATTTGGCGGGTTTGGCGGGGTGACAATCTGGCCGTTCGAGCTTTCAACCGCCCGCCTTTGCCCAGCGAACTCATTGCATTTCCATATATTTCAATGAGTTCGCTATGTGTTTCACGTGAAACACGTTGCGAGACATAGTCGGAACGACCGTGATAGGGCATGAATCCACCGTTGCCCTGTCTTCCACCCGCCGGACCTGCCCAAAATTCCATCCGGTTTTCGAATACGCCTGGGCGGCGAAGACCAGCCCTGTCGCGCAATGAAAGCGACGGGAGGGGGCTGTAGGCGCATCATGAAACTTCTCGCGCTTGCGTCCGGGATGTAGAAATCCGGGTGGGTCGATTCAGCCGGACGGTCGGGTTTGGAGATAAGCGGATGATGCACCTTGGATGGTTCCTGAAAGGGGGCATCGGCGTTCAGAACTGGCGCGGCGACTGGACCGGGGACATCGCGACCGCCTGGATGCACCCGGAGTTTTACATCGACATGGCCCGCGCGCTGGAGGGCGCGTGTTTCGACTATATGATGATCGAAGATTCCGTCATGATCCGGGATACGTTTCGCGACAGCATGGAGTTCGCGTTGGGCCGCGCCATCTCCGCGCCCAAGAACGACCCCATGCCCATGGTGCCGCTGATCGCCCAGGGCACGTCCCGGATCGGCATCATCGCCACGATGGCCACGTCTTTCTATCATCCGTTCCACGCGGCCAGGCTTGGCGCGACGCTGGACCATCTGACGCGCGGACGGGTCGGGCTCAACCTCGTGACTGGCAGCGCCCATCGCAGCGCCCAGAATTTTGGCTATGACCAGCATTTCGAGCACGATCATCGCTATGAAATGGCCCATGAGTGGGTGGAGGTGGTCGACGCCCTTTGGAATTCCTGGGAGCCGGGGGCGGTGATCGCGGACGAGGAACGCGGGATCTATACGGATTTCACCAAGGTTCATCCGATCCATTTCGAGGGCAAATTCTATAAATGCCGGGGGCCGCTGAACACCTGCCCAGGCCCGCAAAGGCGGCCGGTCATTTGCCAAGCGGGCGGCTCCAACGCCGGGCGCAGTTTCGCGGCCAAGCACGCCGACACGATCGTGGTCGGCGTCTCGGGCATCCCGGCGATGAAGGCCTATCGCGACGATCTTTCCGAGCGCATGCGCGGGTTCGGACGCGACCCCAAGGATTGCAAATTGCTGTTCCTGGTCCAGCCGGTGCTGGGCGATACCGATGGCGAGGCCAGGGAAAGGCTGCAGCGGCAAAGACAGGCCGAATCCGAGGATCTGGATGCGCGGCTGTCCAATTTTTCCTACGTGTCGGGTATCGACATGAGCCAGTTCGATCTGGACCAGCCCTTACCCGATATCCGCGACCGGGCGAACGGCCATAAAAGCGTCGTCGACGAGTATGTTCGAAGCGGTAAGTCCTTACGCGAAATGCTGAAATATTCACCCCTCGACGCGATCGACCTGGTGGGGGCGCCCGATACGGTGGCCGCGAAAATGGGCGAGATCATGGAGGAGGTGGGCGGAGACGGGTTCTTGATCCGCACACAGCCGACGCGCAAGAACGTCGTCGAGATCGCCGACGGGCTCGCGCCGGCGCTGCGGCGTCGCGGCCTGATCCGTTCCGCCTAC
>CAJCJC010000210.1 GCA_903970575.1 Alphaproteobacteria bacterium | reverse complement strand
GCTCGGCACATACGGGACATAGCCGGCGAGCCAGGCGCTGCCGTCCGGCGCGACCGCCATGCCGTAAAGATAGGTGCTCAGCACCGTGTCCTTGGTCGGATCGAGCTTTGCTTTCTCGGTCGCCTTTGCGGTCGCTTCCTGCGAGTTGCCGCCGCCGGTCTCGCCAATATCGCCCATCAGCGTAAAGGTCGGCGGATTCCACTGCGTCCGGTCCTGCGTGATCTTGCCGTCGCCGTTGGTATCCAGCACCATCGGGCACCAGCCCGTCGCCTTCTTGGCGTCATGGGTTTCATCCCAGACCCGCGTATTGATCCAGGACACGACCTGGATGTCGCCGCTCATATAAAGCGTGCTGTTCTTATCCCAGGTGAAGCCGGAATGATTTCCCCCGGCGCATATAGGAATAACCGTGATTTTCTTCGTCGCCGGGTCATAGACCGGCAGGACGGCCGCCTGCTTGTACATCGGGCCGGTGAGGGGGAAGAGTTTCGAAGACGGGGTCGATCCGTCGCTGCACCAGGCCGGCTCTTCGCCCTCGCGATAGATCGATGGCATCCAGACGCGTCCCTTGGCGTCGATCTCGTCCGCGTGGACGCCGGCGTCGGCGTCATGCCCATCGCCATTCATGGTGGGAATATCGATGGTGGTGGCCTTGTGGGTAACGGGGTCTAGCACTTCCAGCGTGCCGCCCAACGTGCCCATGCCATAGATCGGGCCGCTGGCGTTGACATGCGGGTCACGGCGGTCGCTGGACGCCTGATCGTGGATGAAATGCCCCTGGCCCCAATCCTGGATCGTCAGAACGACATTCCGCTCGATGCCCTCCGGTCGAGGAGGGGATTGCGGCAGCGCGCCCGCCGCGACCCGGCTCGTCCAGTCGGCATACATCTTCAGGCCGCGTTCCTTGCCGAAATGCGCCATGTTGTTCTGCATCTGCGCCGAAAGATCGGCGCCGTGATTGCCGATCGCGACGTCGCCATCCACCCGCGCCATCTGGATTCGGTCGCCCCAGGCCTCCACGCCGTCGCCCGGCGTCAGGATCGTGCGCGTGGTCTTGTCGCCCAGTTGGTGACAGAACATGCACTGCTCCTTCATGTTCTCCAGCCAGTGCTGCTGGGTGACCATCATCGGCGAAATGCCATTGCCCTTCGCGCCGGTCCCCGGAAATTCGCTTTCGGCCGGCGGATGCAGCAGGGCGTACCAATAGCTCGCCGGATAATACTCGGCGGCGTCCTTCGCGCTTGGCGCGACCATCGCGGTCAGGTTTTCCATGACCCCTGGCGAGACCTGAACCGGATCGGAATCGACCAGCCCGTAACCCCGCACCCAAAGCTTGTATTTCGCCTTCGGCAGATCGGGCAGCACATAGTGGCCCTTATCATCCGTTACGACGATTTTGATGTACCGGGTCGGCAATTCGCCCGTTTCGGCGATGACCCACACCCCCGCTTCGGGACCCTTGGCGCTCGTAACGACGCCGCCAATCGACTCTGGGTTGACTTTGATCTCTTGCGCGACGGCGCCGCCGCTAGGCGCCCCGGCGCCGATCACCATCAAAAATGTCGACGCGAACAATGCCGCCGTCAATCGTTTCTTCATCGATCCGTCCTCCCCGTTTATTGCGTCACCTATAGAACGGATTGGGCAGTGGCGCTACACCCTATCGCATCGTCGTTGGCGGGTTGGCCCGCCAGACATTGGCGGCGCGTCCTCTTGCGCTCGCGTCGCCAAAAGATGATCTTGGAGTCATGAAAGCCAATCGAACCACATCTTCGCGGGCCGCCGCACCGGACCCGACTTTGGCAACGCGGCGCGATCTTACCCCGAACATTTTCATTGCCCCCGAGCTGCTCGGACATGAGCATGAGTTAACCGTCATCCGTAACGATGACGACAGCGACGAAGATTACAAGCGTAGCTGCGAATTGCTCGCCCTTGTCATCGAGGCCGCTCGCAAGCCTTGAACGTCCCGCCATTCAGGGAGGGCGCGTTCGTGTGGTGCAAGTTCCCGATCCGCGAAAACCCTGATAAACCCGGCCTAGAACACGCTGCCTATGTTCTGCAGGTTAGCGGTGTGCCGGCAGGTGGTTACGCCGCGCTCATGGCCTACACAACGTCGCAGCTGCTTCCTGATCCCTTGCCGGTCGGGGTGCGGCGGTTTGACGTGTTAGAGGCGCGGCAGCTGGGGCACAAGAAGGCGTTTCTGCTATATTCCGGCCGCTTGGCCCTAGTGCCTGTCAATTCCGACTATTTCCCTCACCTCGAGACGCCAACCCACGGGATCATCGGACACGCGCCGATAGCGTTGCGAGCATCCTTGAAGGACGCTGCGATTGAACTCACGCGACGACGCCCCGAGGCGATAGAGCGGCTGGGTCCGCTCTGGCCGGGAAAACAACCTCGATAACGACCCAGCAGCGGTTATCCCGTCGCGCCTTGTTTTTCTACCCCCAACTTGCCCTTAACGCCCCCAAAGCGGTACTCATGACGCCTCCGCGGCGGATAAGGACATCATCATGGGCAATCGGATGATCGCGCGGCGCGCGGCATCAAGCGCTTGGCGATGAGCGAAGCGCGTCCCATTGGCCCCGGTCATCCCGCCTTCGCTGAAACGGGACTTCTTGATCGACATGGTTTCGCCGCTGCCTCGCCCCAAATCGCGCCCGGCCTTCTGACCCGGCTCACGCCGCGCATACGCCGGCTAACCGCGCCCAACCCCGGCTTCATGA
>CAJCJC010000209.1 GCA_903970575.1 Alphaproteobacteria bacterium | reverse complement strand
AAGGCGCGCCGCGATGGCGACATGGACATCGGCGTCGCCCGGTCCCGTTTCGACGTCGAAATCCTGAATATCCGTATCAAGCGAATAATCCGCCTTCAGCCCCCCGCTCTGGCGCTGGACCGCAGGAATACGGCCCGACCTATCGAAGCTCTCCAGGAGAAGTTCCTGCAAAAGCGCCGGCGGCCGGTCTGCCCACGCGACGTTCGCGTAGTAGTCGATACGGGTCGGCCCAGGGCGAAGGGCGATACGCGATGAGTTCAGATCCAGGATCGCATGGGGCTCCTCAACCAAAAGCTGCCAAGTAACCGGCGGTCCGCCGGTCTGCACGGTCATAGGCGCGGACAGCGTATAAAGCTTGGCGGGCGCTCCGGACGGAGCCAGCAAATCGCCGGTACAGCCAGGGAGCAGGAGAATGACCGTCAACAATATCGCTCTCATCGCGTTGCTCCCGCGTGCGTGGCGCCGATGGGCTGATTTGGGTCGACGCCCGCGCTCGCGCCGCCGCCAAAGAGGTAACGCTGCGGATCGCGGTCCAGATGGTCGGCGACCCGCGTCAGCGTGTCGGTCAGCTGTCGCAATTGCGTGACAAGTGAACTGACCTGCGACAGACCGTTGCCGGTGAACTGCCGCAACGGCCCACGATTTTCCTCGAGCATGGCGTCCGCCGTCGTGGCGACATGATGGAACTCATCCGCCGCCCCCTTGATGGATGCCGTATCGTCATGAAGAGAGGTCATTAATTTGGGCATGTCGCCGCGCAGTTCATTGCTCAGTATATTCAAGTTGCCGATCGCCTGTCTTGCGTCCGGCGCAAGCGCATCGAGATTCGCGGAAACGTTCTGAAGATGCACCAGCATGTCCGACAGCGCCTTCACATTCTCGGCTGACAGGGCGTCGTTGGCGCTGTTCGCCAGTTCCGTCAGTTTCCCAAGCAGTTTCGGCGCGTCGTCGACAATCGACTGCAGGCTGGAATTCTCCGATTGGATAACGGGAACCTTATCGTCCTGAGCGACAAGAGCGGGACTGGCCTGCGTCCCGCCGCTCAGTTCGACATAGGATCCTCCGGTAATTCCCGCCATTTCGAGCGACGCCACGGAATCGACCTTAACCGGCGTATTTGGGGTCAGGTTGAGCGTGACCCTGATTCGCTCCACGTTTTGGGGGTCGATTTCGATATTGCCAACCGTTCCAACGGGAACGCCGCGATATCTGACAGGGCTGCCTGTCGATAGGCCGGCGACCGATCCTGTGAAATAGGTGTAATAAACATCCTCGGCATGATTGAACTGGCTTCGCCCGAGCCAGAAAATGAAGATCACGATCGCAAGGATCGCGGCCAGCACCGAACTTCCCACAAGGACATAATTCGCCCGCGTTTCCATCAGTTTCTCTCCTTGCCGGCAAGCGCGGCCCGTCCCCTGGGACCCCGGAAATATTCCTGAATCCAGGGATTATCGACTTTCATCAGCTCGTCCAGGGTGCCAACCACGATATGCCGATCGACCAGCACGGCGATGCGGTCGCAGATGGCGATCAAACTATCCAGGTCATGGGTCACCATGAAGACGGTCAGCTTAAGGCTGGACTGCAATCCCTTTATCAGTTCATCGAACTGATTGGCGCTGATCGGGTCCAGCCCGGCGGTCGGCTCGTCGAGGAAGAGCAAACCTGGATCGAGCGCGAGCGCGCGCGCCAAACCGGCGCGCTTTTTCATGCCCCCGGAAATCTGCGACGGAAATTTAGCCCCCGCCTCCGGCGGCAGGCCGACCATCGACAGCTTGACCCTAGCGATATCATCCATCACCACCTGCGGAAAATCGGTCAACTCGCGGATCGGCACCTGGATATTCTGGGCGACCGTAAGGGAGCTGAAGAGGGCGCCTTCCTGAAACATCACGCCCCAATATTGCCGCAGAACCTGCTGGGCATCCGCGCCGCAGCTCGTAACCTCCGTGCCGAGCACGTCGATCCTGCCCGACGAGACCGGCTGAAGCCCGACAATCTCGCGAAGCAGAACCGATTTCCCAGTGCCCGAACCACCGACGACGCCCAGAACCTCGCCCTTATAGACATCCAGGTCCAAATTTTCATGAATGGTTTGCGCCCCGAACCGGGTGGTGAGGCCGGTGATGCGAATCACCGTTTCACGTTCAACTGAATCCGCCATCGCCTAAATACCCATCAGCGAGAACACGATCGCGAAAATGGCGTCGAGCGTAATCACGAGAAAGATCGATTGCACGACGGACTGGGTGGTATGCTGCCCAACGCTTTCGGCGCTGCCCGAGACCTGAAGCCCGTGATAGCAACCCACCATCGCGATAACGAACGCAAAAAATGGCGTCTTGATCACGCCGATCCAAAGTTCCTGGATCGGAACGACCGACTTGAATTGATGAATGAACTGGGAAAACGTAACCCCAAGAGTGATGCTCGACATGATCGCCCCTCCCGAAATCATGATCATGTCCGCGAAGAATCCGAGAGGGATCAGCATGATCATCAGCCCGAGGATTCTTGGAACGACCAGAACCTCCATGGGATCGAGACCGATGGTCAGCATGGCGTCGACTTCCTGATTGATTTTCATCGTGCCGATTTCAGCCGTGAAGGCCGACCCCGAGCGGCCCGCGACGATGATGGCGGTGATCAGGATGCCAAGTTCGCGTAGCACGCCGATGCCCAGCAGGTTGACGATCAAAATACCGGCGCCGAAACGCTGCAGTTGATCGCCGCTGATAAACGTCAGAACGATGCCGACAAGGAACGCCAGCAGTCCCACGATCGGCATGGCGTTCAGACCCACCGACTGCATATTACTGATCGTCGATGTGAACCGAATCCGGCTTGGATGACGAATCAATCGCGTAAAAACCACGCAAACCTCGCCGAAAAAGCCGACGAGGCGCCGGCCTTCCTCGAAATGGCCGACCGCCCATTTACCAAGATCGGCGACGCGGTCGATGAGTGTCGGCCGGGGGCGCTGTGGGATCGGCTCCGCGTCGACCTTGAGTACTTGATCGATCAAGGCGATCTGCTGATCGTTCGCACCGGTCACTTCGACGGCGCCGGACTCCGCCAGCCAACCCTGAATGCGGCAAACAGCGATGGCGCCAACGGTGTCAAGCATTGTAACCGCCGACAGGTCGATCACGGTCGCCGGGGCCGAAAGGTCGCGAATGCCCCTGATCTCATCCTCGCTAGCCATCGCCGTCGCGACATTCCACGGGCCGGAAATCTTGATCGTCAACCGATCGCCATCGCGATCGATCTTAATCGCGCCGAGTTCTGGCTTTAACGCGGATGGCGTGTTTGGCAGGATCGCTTTCCTAGCTCATGCTTGCGCCCAACGGGCCGGATGGGAAATGTCTGTTGATTAACCCGTAAGCTATATGGTCGTTTCAAGCGTATTTAACAGGACAGTCTTTTTGCGGATGTGAAACCATGTTAATGCTTTCACATCATGGATTTGACCACTCGCATCGCGCGCATTCCAGAGTTTCCGAAGCCTGGGATACTCTTTTACGACATATCGCCCTTGCTGGCCGACGGCGCGGCGTGGCGAGAGGCCATCCAGCGCCTCGCGGGGCTTGTACGCAGCATGCGCCCAGAGCTTCTGATCGGCATCGAATCGCGTGGCTTCCTCGCGGCCGCGCCGCTCGCGATCGAACTCGGGATCGGCTTCGCCATGATTCGCAAGCGTGGCAAGTTGCCGGGGACGCTGATCGGCCATGATTACGCGCTCGAATACGGTACTGATCGCGTTGAGATGCAGGCGGACGCGGTAACGCCCGGACAGCGCGTCGTCGTTCTCGACGATCTGTTGGCGACAGGGGGCACCATGCAGGCGGCGATCGCGTTGCTCAGGCTTTGCGGCGCGGATGTCGCGGGCGCCGCCTTCATCATCGAACTGGATTTTCTGGCTGGGCGCGACCGCCTTGATGTTCCCGTCGAATCCCTCATGCGGTTCGGCGAAAATGACTGACACCACGCTCGGTTATTTTTGAGCGGCGGGATTACGGCGATAGAGTTCGATGCCAACGCCCCGCGCTTCCGAAAAGATATCCGGCTTTTCAAGCCTGACCCGAGCCGCCGAGACGGCTTTATGCCTGAAACATAGTTGAATCAGCTCTTCCGCCAATGGCTCCAGAAGCCTAGCGTGCGGACGCCTCGGCCATTCCTCCCGCACCACGTCACGAATCTGATCGTAATCCAGGATGGCGTCCGCGTCGTCGTCGGTATAGGGCGCGCCGACATAGGCCCAGGCCTCCACATTGACGACCAGTCGCTGCGGCCTAAGCTGCTCCCAGGGATGAAGACCGATGTCGATTTCTACGACCAGATCGCGCATGACCATACGAACATGGTCGCGCTCCGGATCGAAAATCCCCAGGCTGGGCTGGATGGTTTCGACCGGACGCGCGATGACGCTCGCCGGCGCCGGACGGCGAGGCGTCGTGCTCACGAGGAACGCTGCGTCGCGTCCTTCTTGCGGTCGGTATAGATGTAAAGGGGCTCGGCCCGCTTTTCCGCCGCTTCCTTGTTGATGACCACCTCGGAGATGCCGCTTTCGCCGGGAAGCTCATACATGGGCTCCAGCAGAATGCTCTCCATGATCGACCTAAGACCCCGCGCGCCAGTTTTACGCTCGATCGCACGTCGCGCGATGACCTTCAAAGCGTCATCCTGGAAGGCGAGCTTTACGTCCTCCATCTCGAACAAACGCTGATATTGTTTGACCAACGCGTTCTTCGGCGTCGTCAAAATTTCCAACAATGCGTTTTCATCCAGATCGTCCAGCGTCGCCAGAACCGGCAAGCGGCCGACGAATTCGGGGATCAATCCGAATTTGAGCAAATCCTCGGGCTGCACGTCGCGCAGCATTTCGCCTGTGCGGCGTTCCTCCGGGCCGCGCACATCCGCCCCGAAACCGATAGACGTTCCCCGATGCCGCTGCGCGATGATGCGCTCCAACCCCGAGAAAGCACCACCGCAAACGAACAGGATATTCGTCGTGTCAACCTGCAGAAACTCCTGCTGCGGATGCTTACGGCCACCCTGAGGCGGCACGGAGGCGACGGTGCCTTCCATGATCTTAAGCAGCGCCTGTTGCACGCCTTCACCCGATACGTCGCGCGTGATCGACGGGTTGTCCGATTTCCGGCTTATCTTATCGACTTCGTCGATATAGACGATGCCGCGCTGCGCCCGCTCGACGTTGTAATCGGCGGCCTGCAGCAGCTTCAGGATGATGTTCTCCACATCCTCGCCAACATAACCCGCCTCGGTCAGGGTGGTGGCGTCGGCCATCGTGAACGGCACATCCAGGATGCGCGCCAAGGTCTGCGCGAGCAATGTTTTGCCCGAACCGGTCGGACCGATCAGCAGAATGTTGGATTTTTGCAACTCGACGTCCGAGTTTTTCTGGCCATGCGCCAGTCGCTTGTAGTGATTATGCACCGCGACGGAGAGAACGCGCTTGGCGTGCTCTTGACCGATCACGTAATCATCGAGCACGACCTTGATGTCGCGCGGCGTCGGAACGCCATCCCCGGATTTGACGAGTTGGGTTTTCGTCTCCTCGCGGATGATGTCCATGCACAGCTCGACGCATTCATCGCAGATGAATACCGTCGGTCCGGCGATAAGCTTGCGCACCTCATGCTGGCTTTTGCCACAAAACGAGCAATACAGCGTGTTCTTCGAGTCACTGCCGGTTGGTTTGGTCATGTCTGACCCATCATCTTTCGCTACGAAACAACGTTATCATTGACTGTTCCGCCGCCCAACGCAAGGGTCAGAACCGGTTGCGCGGTTGCGCGCCCAGCTACCCTTGGTTGCGCGGCTTTAATCGCCATTCCTAAGAGATGCATTCGAATCGTGACAAAAAAAGAGGCTGACATTTCAATGACCGAAACGGGCATCGAGGCCGTGCTGAACGCTGTCCTGTTTGACGACGCTGGCTTGGCGCCGGCGATCGCCCAACGGCACGACACGGGCGAAGTGCTGATGCTCGCCTGGATGAACCGGGACGCGGTGCGCGAGACGTTGCGGACGGGTAGGGTGACCTACTGGTCGCGTTCGCGCCGGGCCTTATGGCGCAAGGGCGAGAGCTCCGGCCATGTGCAGGCCCTGCGCTCGTTCAGAATCGACTGCGACGGCGACGCGCTGCTGCTCGGCGTGGAGCAGATTGGCCCGGCCTGCCACACCAACCACCCGAACTGCTTTTTTCGCGAGGCCCGCGCCGATGGGCTGGTTGAGATCAGCCAGGCTCTGGAGGCGCGGTAATCTGCGATAACAGCTTCGGCAGCAGGGAGCTCGCGCCGACGCGGAAATTCATGGGGGTCGCCCAGCCTGCGCCGAGCATGGATTCGGCGAGCGCCAGATAGGCGGCGGCGTCGGATGGCTCGCGGATTCCGCCCGAAACCTTGAAGCCGACCGGCAAACCGGAATCCGCGATCACCGACAGAATGACCGACGCCGCCTCCAGCGAGGCGCCGGTTCCGTGCTTGCCCGTGGACGTCTTCAAAAAGTCAGCGCCGCCCTGGATGGCGATTTCGGCCGCCTGGGCCATCCAGGCGAAATCGGGATAGGCCCCGACCTCCAGGATAACCTTAAGGCGGATGGCGTAATCCGCGACCTCGCGCACCGCGCGGATATTCTTGGACGCTGGAGGCGGGGCGTCCGCGAGGAAACGGCGATAGGGGAAGACGAGATCGATCTCATCCGCGCCGGACGCCAGCACGGCCTCGGTCTCCAACAAAACCACTTCCGGCGTGCCAAGTCCCTCCGGGAAATCCACAACCGTCGCGATCTTGACGCCGGTATCGGCCAGCGCCGCCTTCGCCTGGGCGATGAAGCGCGGATAAACGCAGACCGCCGCGACGGGCCCGGCGACCGTCACGGCGGCGTCGCATAACGACGCGATCGTTTCGGGAGTATCCTCATTTTCAAGGGAGGTGAGGTCGAGCATCGCGATCAGCCGGCTGGCTATGTCCGGCGTCACTTCAGCGCGGCGCGCCGCTTCGATCCGTTCGGTCGTTTCCCGGTCGAGACTCATGGCGTCCAGCTTTCGGAGTCGGCTACCGCCTGCGCGCCGGAGGCCATGTTCTTCACTTCGTGCGCGCCGCCATCCTCGAACGGTGGAAACCAGACGAAGGGGATTCCCTTTTTCTCGGCATAGGCGAGTTGTCTGCCGATCTTCTGCGGCGCGTGATAGGTCTCGACCTTGAAGCCGCGCAGGCGAAGCGCCTGCGCGGTGCGCAGCATGTCGCCGCGCCGATCCTCGGACGGCAAGACCATAAGGATATCGGCCGGGCTTTTCCGCGTCGCCTGAATTTCCTTCTCATGCAAAAGCTTAGCGAACAATCTGGAGAACCCGATGGAGATACCGACTCCCGGCAGTTTCTTATTGATAAAGGCGC
>CAJCJC010000208.1 GCA_903970575.1 Alphaproteobacteria bacterium | reverse complement strand
CGATCAAGTCCAGTTCGGTCCTGGGTGTGGCCGCGCCGCGTTTGGATTTCTTCTGGAAGGCATGCAGCACATAAACAGCCCTGACAAAGCGCACGGTGTAGACGGCCCGGAACGTATCGCCATCGTAATCATCGACGATCTCCAAAACGCCGGCATCGCCAAACCCTTTAAGCGGCTTCGCATAAGGGGCCTTGCGGCCGACCTGCGCTTCCCACAAAGCGCCGCCGACCCGTCTCCGTACATCCTCGGGGAATTCGCTCAAATCATCCTTGCTGCCGCCGATCCAGCGCACCGGCTTTGGCCGGTCATCGCCGGTCGATTTCGCCATTTCCTGCACGCTCTCCCGATGTATGCTTGATCAAGCATATATTCAACTGATCCTGCTGAATAGGAAAGCCCCCGGTTCCTTATCCTATTCTGGCGTTCGCAACGCCACGAATTTCACAAGCGCGACCGTCGCAAAGCCTGTAAGGTAGTGTAGTAGATTTTATCGCCCTGGCGCGACGCGCCGGCGACGATCGTGACGAACCGGAGGGGCCATGGCGTTGACGCGCTTTTTTTCCCGGCGACAGGCCATGGCGGTTGGCCTCGCCACGCCATTGGCGGCGTCCGCCATGTCCGCACGCGCCGCTTCGCCGCCAACGCCGCATATCCTCGACCTGTCGACGCCCAAGGCGCAACTCACCGCGTTCATGAAGCTGTACGCCAGCCTCAAGGCGGAAACCGTGTTCTACTGGTATTCCGGCATGATCGATCTGGCGCTGCCGGGCCAGCCGATTATCCCGCTTGTGGCCGTCGACACCTTGATCCGGCGCAAGGTGGAACCGCAACCGGATGGCGGCTTCCACGTCGTCACCTGGGAGGCCGATATCTATCATGCGAAGGGCGAGACGACGCCCCTCATGACGATGCGCAACCCCGTCAACGACCGGATGGTCGAGCCGTTTCACATTCGCGAGGGCGCGCTCACCTATGTCTATTCGGACACATCGTTCAATATGGACTGGCGGCGGGCCGGCGATACGATCTGGACGTCCCGCGAAGTCTATCTCGATCTGCCGAACGCGCTGGACCCTGCCGTATGGCGGCTGGAAAGCGCCGGCCCGCGCGAGCAATTCGCCTTGATCGCTACCCATACCGGCAAGGCGAGCGAGCTTGCCGACCCGGATATCGCCTGCGCGAGTTCAGACTTCACGTTCCAGTGCATGATGGGCTGGCATCCGTGGCTGTTGATGGGGCAGCGTCCCGGCCATCAATTATGGCGCGCGACCGGCCTGAAGCTCCCCAGCATCGAAGACCTGCCGGCGCCGGTCCGCGTGATGTTCGAGCAAGTGCATCCCAGGATTTTCGACGAGACGCCGTGGACGGACAACGCGATGCCCGCGACCGAATTCATGAAGCTTCGCAAGCCGGCGATCTGACCGAAGGGTCGCTCGCATCATTGCGAACGCGCCTATATCTGATAGTCGAGAAACTCCGGCGGCTCGACCGGCGCCGGCGATTGTGGCAAGGGCTTCGCCGTCGCGCGTTCCTCGGCCAGTTGCGCATAGACCGCGCGGATGGCGGAAAGGGTCGCCGAGTTTTCGTCGACCTCCTGCTTGAAGACGCGATCGGCCGGCAGCCACTCGGCGAAGCGCAGCCTGCCGAACGCGTCGACGAGGTCCGGCCTGACGCCGGCCAGCAGGATGCGAATGCCGTCCTTCTCGCAGGCGTGCAGAAAATGCTCGAGCAATTCCAGGCTGACGACATCTGGGTTTCTGACGCGCTTCAGCCGCAATATCACGATGCGCAGGTTTTCGAGTTCGAGGCGCCGCCGGATGGCGGCGAAGCAGCGTTCAAGCTCCGGCGCGGCGCCGAAAAAGAGTTCGCCTTCAAGGTCGAACAAGATGAAACCGCGCATCGGAGGGTCGGCGGGCAATCTCTCGCGCACGATGCCGGCTCTGTCGACGATCAGTTCGACCGCCCGCAATTGGGCCGCGCGCGGCACGAACAGAACGATGGAAAGAACCACCCCAACCAGAATCGCCGCGTCCAGCCCGAAGGCGAGCGCCGTGGCGACGGTCAGAACCAGCACGATCGCGTCCTGTCGGGACGCCCGGATGGTATAGACCAGCCTCTTGGGATCGATCAGCCGCCCGGCCGTCAGTAACAGCAAACCGGCCAGCGCGGGCTTCGGCACATAGCGCGCGAGGGGGGCGAGCGCGAGCACGGCCAGCGCCACCGTGACGGACGCGATGATGCCGGAAAACCGCGAGGCGCCGCCCGCCTGGAAATTGATGGCCGAGCGCGACAGCGAGCCCGATCCCGGCAGGCAGCGGAAAAAGGAGCCGGTCAAATTGGCCACGCCCTCCGCGAGGCATTGCCGGTTATAATCGAGGGTCTGCCGCGTCTGATTGGCGATCGACTTGGCGATGGCGAGCGCCTCCAGCAAGCCCAAAAATGCGATAGCCGCAGCGTCCGGCGCCAATTGCCTGATCCATTCCACATGTATGTTGGGAACATGCAGCGTCGGCAGGTCCGCCGGCACGGCGCCGGCGATGGAGATCGCGGTCTTTCCAGTACTGCTTGGCACGGTCCATCCGGCGAAATAGGCGGCGAGCGCCACCAGGATCAGGACGGCCAGCATATCCATCTGCGGCAGGCGATAGCGCCTGACCAGCCTGCGCGACAGCACCGCGAGCAGCACGGTCGCGAGCGTAATGGCGACGGCCTTCATATTCACCGGGTCGCCTTCGGTCAGCGTTAGCCATAGGCGATAGAGTTGCTGTTGCGCGCCGGTTCCCCTGTCCCTGACGCCCAGCGCGTTGCCGATCTGGCCGGCGGCGAGCAGGCATGCCGCCGCGCTCATGAAACCCAGAATGACGGATTCCGAGATATAGCGGGTCAAATCGCCCAGCCTGAACACGGCGATGGCGATCTGAATGGAGCCGACCATGGCCCCGAGCAAGAACATGCCCTCCGCCGCCTCGACCCGCTGATTGGGCCCGAAAATCGCGAGCGCGCTGAAGACGACCAGCGAAATCGCGCTGGTGGGGCCGTTGATCAAATGCGACGACGAACCGAGGATCGACGCCACCGCGGTGACGATAATGGCCGAGTACAATCCGAATCGCGGATCGACGCCGGCCAAAAGCGCATAGGCCATCGCCTGCGGCAGCGAGATCGCCGCCACCGTCAGCCCGGCCATTAAATCCCGCTTGAACGAATCGTCCGAATACCGCATGCCGAACGGCAGTCGCCAAACCGCGTTCGGGGCGCCGTTTCCAGCGTGCGGAGCGGCAAGTGCTGTTTCTTCGAGTTCGACTGTCATGACGCCCAAATGCTGCTCGGGCCGCTATGCCGCCCCGATCCGGACCCCACTATCCATCATAGCAGACATTCGAACAACATGGTTTCACATGTTTCCGCGCCGACGGTCACCCCTCCAAGGCGCGGGCCAGATCGTCGATCAGGTCATTGGCGTCTTCCAGGCCGACGGAAAGCCGGATCGTGCCCGGCCTGATGCCGACGACCAGCTTATCCGCCTCCGGCACCTTGGCGTGGGTGGTGGTGGCGGGATGGGTGATGAGCGATTTTGAATCGCCCAAATTGTTGGAGATCAAAATCACCTCCAGCCGGTTCAGCGCCTGAAAAGCCCCGGCCTTGCCGCCCACGATGTCGAAGGCGATCAGATTGCCGAAGCCGCTCATCTGACGCGCCGCCAATTCATGCTGCGGGTGGCTGGGCAGGCCCGGATAGCGCAGCCGCTCGATCCTGGGATGCGCCTCCAGGAACGCGGCGACCGCCAACGCCGAGTCCGATTGCGCCTTGACCCTGAGCTCCAGCGTTTCCAGCCCCTTCAGCAGCACCCAGGCGTTGAACGGGCTCATCGTCGGCCCGGTATGGCGCAGGAAAGGATGCAGCTTCGCCGCGAAAGCATCGTCGCACAGAATGGCGCCGCCGAGCGCGCGGCCCTGCCCGTCGATATGCTTGGTCGCGGAATAGACCACGATGTCGGCCCCGAGCGTGAACGGCTTCTGGAAGACCGGCGTCGCGAACACGTTGTCGACGATCAGCTTGGCGCCCGCCGCGTGTGCAAGCTCGGCCACGGCCGGAATGTCGATGATGTCCAGCGTCGGGTTGGCCGGGGATTCCAGGAACACGTATTTGGCCGGCGTGGACAAGGCCGCGCGCCATTCCTCAAGATCGGTCCCCTCCACCATCGTATAGGTCACGCCGTAATTGGGCATGATGTTCTTGATGATGTGGAGGCAGGACCCGAACATGGCGTGCGGCGCGACCACCCGGTCCCCCACCTTGATATCCGCCATCAGGGCCGCGAACACCGCCGCCATCCCGCTGGTCGTGCCGAAGCAGCGCGGCGCGCCCTCATAGGCGGCCAGCCGCTCCTCGAACATCGCGGTGGTCGGGTTGCGGAACCGGGAATAGACATAGCGCGAGCCGTCATTGATGAAGGCGGATTCCGCCTCCTCGGCCGTGCCGTAAACGAAACCCGAGGTCATGAACAAGCCCTCGGAGGTCTCCTCGGCCTGGGAACGTGTGGTTCCCGCATGGACCATCAGGCTGCGCGGCCTCAAACCCGCGCGGCGTATGTCGGCCTCACTCATCGTTCGTCTCCGGCATAATTCGTCTCCGGCCGCGTCAAGAATGCGGCATAAAAAAAGCCCCGACCGGCAAGGTCGAGGCGTCCACGGATACGATGACTGCCCGGACCGTTTAGCGATTTATTTAACGTGGTCCGCAAGCTGGCCGCTCAAATCCCCACGACAGCGAATGTGATGCCGCCGGCGCGGCCTGTCAAGCGGGGCTGGATGTGCTGGCGACCAACCGGAAAAGGACTATCTTCAGGTCAAATCATGGAGCATGGCCGATGAAACTATCCGAGCAGGTAAAGCCGATCAGTTACCTCAAGGCGCATGCGCTCCTGCAAATACTCGCGCTTGGCGCCCAGTATGTGGCGGAGGGCCGAGTGCGCCCGGTGGATGAGGCAATGGCGGGAATTCGCGCGCGGCTGACGGTTTAACGCCGTCGGAAGAATATCTTTATTTTCAATATGTTCTTGTCATCCCGACGAAAGTCGGATGACAACCAATGCGACCACCCGTTCCGCAATTAATCTGGGAACGCGCCCGCTATTTCTTCTTCGCCGCCGCCGGCTCGTCCGGCATCTTCGGGTTG
>CAJCJC010000207.1 GCA_903970575.1 Alphaproteobacteria bacterium | reverse complement strand
CAGGACCGGGCTTTTGATCGACCCGTATTTCTCCGCGACCAAGATCGCGTGGATTCTGGATAACGTTTCCGGCGCCAGGGAACGCGCCCGGCGCGGCGAACTCGCCTTCGGCACCGTCGACAGTCTCCTCTTGTGGCGGCTGACCGGTGGCGCGGCGCACCGGACGGACGCCGCCAACGCCGCCCGCACCATGTTGTTCGATATCCATCGCCAATGCTGGGACGCTGACCTGCTCGAACTCTTCGGCGTCCCACCCCAAATCCTGCCGGAGGTGTGCGACAACAGCGCCGAATTCGGAATCATGGATGCGTCGATCCTGGGCGCGCCCATCCCAATTCTGGCCATGGTGGGGGACCAGCAAGGCGCGCTTATCGGCCAGGGCTGCGTCGAGCGCGGCATGGCCAAGAGCACCTATGGCACCGGCTGCTTCCTGGTGCTGAACACCGGCGATGCGCCGCTCGAATCCAGGCACAGGTTGCTCACCACCGTGGCCTACCGCATCGCCGGCCAGACGACCTATGCGCTGGAGGGCAGCATCTTCGTGGCCGGCGCCGTGGTGCAATGGATGCGCGACGGGCTGAAGCTGATCGAGAACGCCGCCGGCAGCGAGGCCCGCGCCGCCGCGGTCAGGCTCGACCACGGCGTCTATTTCGTGCCGGCCTTCACCGGGCTGGGCGCGCCCTATTGGGACCCTCAGGCGCGCGGCGCCATTCTGGGCCTCACCCGCGACACCGGCATAGACGAGATCGTCAGCGCCGGATTGCAGGCCGTCTGCTATCAGACACTCGACCTTCAGAACGCCATGGCGCTGGACGGGCTTAGGGCCGCGCGGCTCAGGGTCGATGGCGGCATGGTCGCCAATGCCTGGTTGATGCAGTTCCTGGCCGATTTGCTGGACGTGACGGTGGAGCGCCCGGCGATGACCGAGACCACCGCCCTGGGCGCCGCCTATCTGGCGGGCCTGGGCGCCGGCTTCATCGATTCGCTGGCGGAAACCCAGGCGCTGTGGCGCGCCGACAAATCCTTCGCGCCCGCGATGGCCGGCGTCGACCGCGACCGGCTTTATGCCGGCTGGCGACGGGCGGTGGCGCGCATCACGGGTTAGGGCCGTTTGCGCGTCGACGGCCGCCCGCGAAACCAATTCGCCCCCAGCCCGGTTTCCCGAACATGGCATTATCCAAGTATTGGGAAGGGAAAGACATGAGGAAGACAATCGCGGCGTCGGCCTTTCTGGGCTTGCTGGCCGGATGCGCCGTGGAGCCCGCCGGCCCCGGCATCCCAGGCCCCGT
The DNA here is from genome assembly GCA_903970575.1 of Alphaproteobacteria bacterium. Taxonomy (GTDB): domain Bacteria; phylum Pseudomonadota; class Alphaproteobacteria; order BOG-932; family Roseiterribacteraceae; genus BOG-932. Next base: position 5,599 of record CAJCJC010000207.1, on the reverse strand, counting down.
CGCCTATGACGCCTATTATGACGATTATTACGGCCCGTTCTATGACGGGTACTGGGGCGGCGACGGCGAGTTCTATTATCGCGATGCCGAAGGCCACCCGTTCCGCCATGCCGAGCGCGGCCATTTCCGGCATGACGGCGCCGCTGGCTTCCACCCGGTCCACGGCCTGGGCGGCATGCATGGCGGCGGTCATGAAGGTGGCGAGCACCGTTAAGAAACCACCCGCGCGGCGAGCGCCATTTCGGCCGCTCGCCGCGCCGTGGCGCTAGAAGTGGTATTTCAGATCGATGCCTCCGGTAAGCGGCTGATTGGTGACGACGCGGTTGAAGGCCGAGGACGCTTCGTTCAATTGGAACAGGTTTTCCAGTTGCGCGTGCGTGTTGGTCGCGTTGTTGATGAACAGCGCCGCCTCCCACCCGTCATCGGATTCAAGGCCCACCCGGATATTGGCCAGACTGTAACCGGGAAGTTTGATGTACTGACCGTTGGTCTCGAAACCGTTCCCGAAGGCGAGCGAGTAACGCGATCCTGTATACGAGTATTCGACCTGCGCCTTGAAAGTATATTTTTCGCTGAGGTCCTTCGCATAGGCGAGAACGAGATCGCCGTTAATGCGCGCGACATCGGGCAGCACATTGTTCGGCTGAATTTGCCAGTACGGGCCTGACTCCAGCTTTTCATACAGGTAACCGATGCCGGCCGTGAGGTCGAAGCCGCCGCCCAGGACCGCGATCGTATTGATGTCGCCGCCCAAGATCGTGGCTTTCTTACCATTGATGTTCAGCGCCCAGACGTTGGGATACGCCTCGAGCTGGATATTTTCCCAATCCTCGTAATAGACGCTTGTGTCCACGGTCAGCCGGTGATCGAGGAAGCGCGCCTTTTGGCCGATTTCGTAACTCCAGACCCGGTCCGATTGATAGGTGGAGGGCCACTTGCCGCTGGTATAGTTATAGGCGGCGAAAGCAGGGCCCCAGATGGCGCCGGTCGTCGGATACACGGCGTCTCCCCCGCCGGGACGCGAACCGTTGGACACGGTGGCGTACATCATCAGATCCGGATCGTACGTATAGGTCAGGTTGAATTTCGGGTTGACCTGATACTGGTTCAGCTTGATGAGGCCGGAGCACGATGGTTGTGCTGCGCCCAGCCCTGAGCCCCAACCGCTGATGCAGGCGGAAAACTTGTAGTCGTAATTGCTCCAGCGCAGGCCGATATCGGCCTTAAGCTGGTCGGTGAGCGCGTAGGTCAAGTCTCCGAACAGCGCATGCTGACTGGTTGAGCTTGGCTCATCCGCGTCGAACCAGTTGGGCGTCGTCGCCGGCGCGAACGTGCCCAAATCCATATAAGTCCCATAGTTGGGCGTGGTCCCGGCGAACGTCCACCGTGACCAGAAATAGCTGTAATAGGCGCCGGCGACCCAGGTGAACGGTCCATCGCCTTTCGATGTGAATCGCAGCTCTTCGCTGAACTGCCTCGATGGGTCGCGCTCGACGCCGGATTCCGGGCCGCTTCCGGTCGGGCCATAATATCCGGGGTTGGGCAGGCCGTTATTGGAGGCGTATGTCGCCGCCGAATCCGGATTGTTGAATTCCTCGCTGGCTTCTTCGATCTGCGTTGATTTGCGATACCACAACCCGGTGCTGGATGTGACGTCGAAATCGTCGAAGCTGTAATCGACGGTGAGCGCGCCAACCGCGATCTTATCGGTCAGCGGCTCGGAAATATCGAACGGCTCGTAATGCGCGTTCTTGACGCCCGGGGTGCTGTCGAAAGCGCTGACCCCATTCTGCCGGCTCGCCTCGTAAAAGAACGACGATTTGACCGTCAAATTATCCGTCGGCAGCCAGAGCGCGCTCACCCGCGCGCCATAGATTCGATAGGCGTTCGATCCGGGATATTCCGCCTGGACCGGCGCGTTCTGAACATTACCGCGGGTGGCGATTGTGGTGGCCGGGTTGTAATTGACCAGTGGAAACGGGTAGGCCACGATCCGGTTGATCCAGCCGCTGGTGAAATTCTCCGTTCCCACCACGCGCAACGCCAGCTTGCTCTCCACCACCGGGATGTTGAGCATGAAATTATCGTTGTGATTGAAACCGCCCCCATCGGTGCCCGACAGAATCGTTTGCGCCGAACCCGCGAACACGTTCGGATCGGCCTGATTGGTGATCAGCTTCACCGTGCCGCCCATGGAACTCGCGCCGTAGAGCGTGCCTTGCGGCCCGCGCAGGATTTCCACGCGATCCAGGTCGTAAAGCGAGGGATCGATGATCACATGCCCGTTTTGCGCGCCGGCCGGACCCGTGAGGGGAACGTCGTCCAGATAGAAACCGACGGTTGGGGAATTGCCGCCGCTCGAGGTCATGCCGCGCATCTCGATTTCGGTCTGGCTCGGCCCTTCGCTTTTCAACGAAACGCCAGGCGTCGCCTGAGCCAGCGTGGCGAGGGAGGTGATGCCGCGCTCTTGCAAGCCGAGGCCGGTGACCGCCGAAATGCTCGCCGGCGTCGCCTGAACCGTGGAGGAGCGCTTCTGCGCGGTCACGACAATTTCTTGCAGCCCATCGGATGACGCGTCCGGCCCTGAAGCCGATTGCGCCGGGGCCGATTGCGCGTGCGCGCCCGTTGCGAGCGATAAGGATAGCGCGCCCGCGGATGCCACGATCGTGCCTGTTAAAAGCGCCAGGCGGCGCGCGGCGCGCGGCCAGGAGGCGGTGACGGGATCGAACCTACGATCGGGGGATGAAATAATGGCGTTGTTGGGTCCTGACATTTGGGATTGCCCTTTACGGATTGACTGTGACGCGCCGCGCCCGGCGGCAGGTTGGCCCTGCAACCACGCCAGCCGTCGCGCCGTTTGCCGAGGCGCATTTGCAATTGAGATGCCAATGCTCGGCAAAAACGAATAAGCCACAAGTATCCGTAAAGAAGCTATATTTGGAAATTGACAAAAATCTAACGCTTTGTTTTTATGGAAAGATAAAAACTTAGATTTTTCGATTGAAGAAAGCTTTTATAAAATTCAGAGTATTTTTAATATTGGCATCATTGTTTTATGGAAAACTATCATGCCGTTTTTATGAGCGCGACGTTGTTCCAAGGCGCAAGACGCCGGCGGCGCCGCCGGATTTCCAGGAAAAATCATGGGGGAGTGGGGTTTTGGAACGCCGGAATCGGCCCCTGACCCGAATTGGCCAAAGCCGCGCCTCGCGCGAATCTCACGCAGTCATCGCCGTTAAGAATCGCGAACGCCTATGACGAGCATCCGATATGAATCAGGCCCTGATCGTGCATTTTCAGAACATATTATTTTTGTATATGTCTTCGTTCCAGACTGTCCAAACGGCCGACGTTCAAGCAAAAAACGTCACCGACAAGGCGTTCGGAAAGGTAAATTGCCTAAATTTTAAGTGGAATTGCCCTATTTCTGGGCAGCGAACGGCAGGCGGCGCGGAACTGGTGCTTTAATGGTTGCGAACCCTTCCCGTGGGCGACAGACGTGCGATTGGCGTCGATCTGTCAACGGTTCAGTACGGTTGGCCGATTGGCATGCCGCTTGGAGATTGCGCGTGAACGCATGAAGGAGATGAAGGCATGACCGAAAAGAACCCTCATTGGGGGACCACGCTCGACGCATTCCTGAGCGAGGAAGGTATCCGCGAAGCCGCGAAGACCGAGGCGGTGACGCGCGTAGTGGCCTGGCAACTCGCCCAGGAAATGGAACGTCAGGGCATGACGAAGGCCGCCCTCGCCGAACGCATGCACACCAGCCGCGCCCAAATTGACCGCATCCTGAAGGCGAAGGGTAACATCACCATCGAAACCCTCCAGCGCGCGGCGGCGCTCCTCGGCCGCGAACTGCGGCTTGAGTTGGTGTGACATGGCTCGGGATTGGGCGGTGACGATTAGGCGCGATGGCCACGGACGTTGGCTGTCACAAGGCTGCGCCGCCTAAGGTATTCTTTATGATGGAGAAATTGTCTCTGACCCTGATTTTCCGTTGCGATTTCGTCCCTCTTGAACGCCTCATTCGCCTGCCTAAATCTTGTGCAGAACCCCGTCGCTGGCTCCGGCTTCGCGCCGCAGCCCGCAACGGATGATCAACCGGCGGGCGCGGGGCGCTGGCGGTCGTCGTGCCCGCCTCCAATGATGGAGGTGAACATGGCTTTAACTGATCTCGTTCCCTGGAATCGGAATCGTTCCGTTACGACGCGACGGGTTGCCGACGAGGGCGATCCATTCCTGGCCCTGCATCGGGAGATGAACAGGATATTCGATGATTTTTCGCGCGGCTTCGGGGTCGGCATTCCGACAGGCTTTGGAACGCACAGTGGCTGGCCGCAAATCGAGGTGAGCGAGACGGACAGAGAGGTCAAGGTCGCCGCCGAGTTGCCTGGCATGGACCAAAAAGACGTCGAGGTCACTCTGGCGGAAGGCGCACTGACGCTGAAGGGTGAGAAGAAATCCGAAAGTCAGGGCGCTCTCTACAGCGAGCGTTGGCACGGCCAGTTCCAGCGATCGCTTCAGCTAGGCCCAGATATCGACCCCGAGAAGGTCACTGCATCCTTCAAGAACGGCATCTTGACTGTCACGCTGGCGAAGCGAGCCGAGGCTGAAAGGCAGGTCAAGCGCATTTCGGTCTCTAGCGGCTGAGGATCGCGGGCCGAATCTGGCGGGCGCGAGGCGGTCTCCTCGACGGAGACCGTCGGCGCGCGACGCTATTCGGTGGCTGCGCGCCTGGGCTTTCCCCCTCGCGCCGACGCCGTTGGCGGATCGCCAGCAAGGACTCCTTATCGAAGCCTTTAAATCCCCAAGATGCATAACGCGGACTCACTCCATGAACGCTATAGACCACGACAGCAATCCGGGTTCGTTATCGTCCCAGGTTCGAACCGCTTTCCGCAGGGGGATGGCGTCTTTCAGCGGCTTGAGTTTCTATGAACGCTTCGAGCACGCGGTAATTCTGGTTTTGACGGTGCTTATCGTTCTTGTTGTCGCCTCGGCGACCTGGCACCTCGCCCAGGTTGTAGGCTCGCTGATGCCCGAAAGGGCGCGCCTATAAAGGCAATGTGTAATTGCCGGCAGCGTCAAAGTAAGGGGTCGAGCGCAACTCCGCAGCGGTTGACATATGGTTGAGAGTTGCCCGGACAAGTTTTGCGCACTCCTGATAATCGGATGGAATTGCTTCAAATACGGTCTCGACAAACTGAAAGTGATTTTGATTGAGCGGACCCGAAGCCAAATCTTCGGGAATGGCACGATCTATAAAATCTCGCGTCAGGCGCATTCCGTAGACATCCACGAGGCTCACAAACACTACAAACGGCGGGTCGATCCCGCAGTCGCGTAAGGATTGGGCGTAATCACGAGTGTACTTGATGATCATCGCTTGGAGTTGCGGAAGCACGAGAAAATCGTGGTCCCCTCCACGATCGTGCCCCATCGCGTGGTGTAACAGCGGCTTGGTCACTGCGTTCTCCGGCCAGTCTGGCCGGGATTATCAAGCGGCCACGGCTGGCAGCATGATGGTTTGATCATCGCCGAGTTTGGCGATGGTTTCCAGGGTCATGTATCGTCCGCGCTGGACGGCCCATTCGTC
>CAJCJC010000206.1 GCA_903970575.1 Alphaproteobacteria bacterium | reverse complement strand
GAGAATAAAAAAGAGCCCGGCCGCTTTGGACGATTCCACGAAGCGTTCAATCGCGGCTTCGACCGGTTCCGCGATTTCTATGTCTGGATGCTGCACGGGCTTTTGGCGCGGCGGATCATCGTGCCGCTTGTCGCCGGAGCGGTCATCCTGATCGCCGCCTGCCTGGCCCCCTTCATCGGGACCGATTTCTTCCCGCAGGTCGACGCCGGCGTGATCCAGCTTCATGTGCGCGCCCCGGCGCGCACGCGGATCGAGGAAACCGAGAAAGCGTTCCAACTCGTCGAGAACCAGATTCGCGCGACGATCCCCGAGAAGGACCGCGACTTGATCCTCGACAATATCGGCTTGCCGCAACGAACCATCAATTTGGCCTTTACCGACGGCTCCGCCATCGGCGTCAACGACGGCGTGATCCAGATCGCGCTGAAGCCGGGGCATGCGCCCACCACCGATTACATCAAGCGGCTTCGGGCGGATCTGCCTACCATGTTTCCGGATGTGCTTTTCTATTTCCAGCCAGCGGATATGGTCACGCAAATCCTGAATTTTGGCGTTCCCACCCAGGTCGACGTGCAAGTGCAGGGCCGTGATCGCGCCAAGAACCTGGACATCGCGAAACAGTTACAAAGGCGCATCGCCGATATTCCAGGCGCGGTCGACGTGCATCTGCAGCAAGAGGTCGATGCGCCTGAGTTATTTTATGACATCGACAGGACCCGGGCCGAGGAGCTGAACCAGACCGTCAGCACCATCTCCAACAATTTGATGATCAGCCTAAGTTCGTCCGAGCAGGTGTATCCGAACTTCTGGACCGACACGAAGGCGGGCATCCCGTATTATCTCGCGGTGCAGACGCCCGAGTACCGCATTGCGTCGTTGAATGACCTGAACAACGTGTCCTTGACGTCCAACGCCAGCGCGGCCGCGCCCATTCCCGGTACGCTCGGCAACGTCGCGACGTTCAAGCGGGAGAGCATCCAATCCGTCATCAACCACTCCAACGTTCAGCCGGTTTATGACATTTACGCCAGCGTGCAAGACCGCGATTTGGGCGGCGTGGCGACCGACATCCAGAAGATCGTCGCCGAACAGAACAAGCATTTGCCGGTCGGAACCCACATCAACGTGCGCGGTCAGATCGAAAGCATGAATTCGGCGTTCTCGCGCATGACGCTGGGGCTGATCTTCGCCGCCGTGTTCGTCTATCTGCTGATGGTTGTGAACTTCCAGGATTTCCTGGACCCGCTCGTGGTCATACTGGCTTTGCCGGGCGCCGCCTGCGGCATTATCACAATGCTGTTCATCACGGGAACAACGCTCTCCGTTCCGTCCTTGATGGGAGCCATCATGTCGATCGGCGTGGCGTCGGCGAATTCTATCCTTCTGGTGACGTTCGCGCGCGAACAAACCCTTGAGGGCAAAAATCCGATCGAGGCGGCCATCGCGGCCGGCGGCACGCGGCTGAGGCCGGTTCTGATGACGGCCGCGGCGATGATCGTCGGCATGCTGCCGATGGCGATCGGCGGCGCCGGCGAAGAACAGAACGCCGTGCTGGCGCGCGCCGTTATCGGCGGCCTGCTGTTTGGAACCTGCACGACGCTTCTTGTCGTCCCTTATCTCTACGCGATGTTGCGCCTCGCCGTGGGCGATCAAAAGCGCGACGAACCTGATTTCGGCGAACCCGAAGGGCAACCAGCATGACCCCCTATGATCCTCCTCTCCAGACCGCAGCGGTTCACAATTCCGGCGCCGCCCAACAGGCAAGCGCCGCCCAGGGTGTAAAGCCGGGCCAGGGCGCGGCCGATCCGGACCGGCTGCGGACGATAAGGCGTATCGGCTGGGGTGTCGCCGCGGGCCTCGGCTTGCTCATCGTGTTCGGCGCTATCGAGCATTATCGCACGCATCACGCAGCGGTCGCGACGCTGGAGGCGCGCCAGCACGCCGTTCCGGAAGTCCGCGTCGAGCCCGTGAAGGTTACGACGTCGCCACGCGATCTTTCGCTGCCCGGCACCATGAGCGCCTTCGAGAGCGCGACGATCTATGCCCGTCAGAGCGGCTATATCGCCTCGCGCTCCGTCGATATCGGCAGCCGGGTTAAAGCGGGCGATCTTCTGGCTGTGGTCGCCGCGCCGGAAATCGACGACCAGTTGAATCAGGCGCGCGCGCAGCTTGTCCAGATGCAAGCTGCGTTGAAACAGGCGGAGGCGACGCGCGGCCTTGCCGCAGTGACCGACCGCCGGACCCAAACCCTGGTGGACGAGGGTTGGCAGTCCAAGCAGCAGGGCGACACGGATCGCGCCAATCTCCAGGCCCAGACCGCCGGCGTCGGCGTGGCCGAGGCCAATATCCTGGCGCAGCAGGCTCAAGTAGCGCGGCTTGAGAAGGAGCAATCCTATGAACGGGTTATCGCCCCGTTCGATGGCGTGATTACGCAGCGTTCTATCGACACTGGCAGTCTGGTGACGGCCGATAGCACGACCGGAAGTTCGCTGTTCTCGATCGCGCGGGTCAACGTTCTGCGGGTGCAAGTCTATGTGCCCCAGGACGCGGCGCTGGGCGTCAAGGATGGCGTCGTGGCGGATATCAATGTGCCGGAAATTCCGGGACGTACCTTTGTAGGACGAGTCGCGCGGACGGCGGACGCCCTACAGGCCGGTACGCGCACCTTGCTGGTCGAGGTCGACGTCGACAATCCCGACGGCCTCTTAACCTCCGGCGTCTATTGTACGGTGCAGTTCCAGGTGCCGCGCATGAATCCGGTGATCGAGATCCCGGCCGAAGCCCTGATCTTCAACAAGGATGGAACGCAGGTCGCCGTGTACGACGACGGCAAGGCGCGCATTCGGAAGGTCGCGCTTTCGGAGGACGATGGCGACCATGTCGATGTCGCCAGCGGGCTGCAACCGACGGATAAGGTGATCGTTAGCCTGCCCGTGGACCTCACCGACGGGGCGCCCGTCGCAATCCGCCCACCCCAGCCCGCGCCCGACGCGAAAGCCGGGTCATAGCGGCGGCGGGCGCGCGGAGAGTTCGTAACTGGAACGCCCGCCGCCGGCCCGCGTTCTCCTGACAATGTCGGTCGATTCGATCGGCAATTTTCAGGAGATCTATCATGCTCAAAAGCTTCCCAGCCGCCATTATGGTTGGCCTTTTACCGCTTGCCGGCGTCGCCTTTGGTCAGGGCGTCGCGCAACGCGATTACACAACAACCGATGTCGCCGCCTTTCAAGGCGACGCGAATACGCTGGCCAACGCCGTCCAGACCGTCGAGCGGGCCAGCGGCGGCAAGGTGCTGGAGATTCGGTTTACCGACCGCAACGGAGAGCCGGGATACCACGCCGCGGTTCTTAAAGATGGGAGTGTCGAGTTCGTGCATCTGAATCCCCAGACGGGCAAAATCGCGTCCATCGACGCCGCGAATCGTCCGGGCTGGATGCTCGATATGCGCCAGAAGGATGAAATTCGTTATGCCGAGGCCGCGAAAATACCCTTGGCCCAGGCGATTCTGACGGCCGAGCAAAGCTATACCAATGAGCCCGCCGTGGCCGCCGGAATCGCCATGAGCAGTCCGACCTCGGCGGTGCATGCCTATAACGTGCTGCTGGACGCCCAGACCGGCACGCAACGAGTCGCCGTCGATGCTGACAGCGATCAGATTATCGCGGATCCGCAGGCGCTTGCCGGCTGGCCTTCCTAATCGCGCTTGCTATCGTTCAGCATCGCGATTGTTGGAACCATCACCCCCACCCAACCCTCCCCCTTCGAGGGGGAGGGCTTTAAAGCCTCTGATTCATGTCCCTCCCCCCTCGATGGGGAGTTGGGGTGGGGTGACGCCCGCCACGGTCCGGTCGATCGGATAACGCTCCCTCCCCTTGCCTCTCTCCAAACCGGCCTGTAATGGCGTCAGATCGCCATCGTGGCGTTTCCCGGAGAGCGAGCGTTTATGCCTCTTTTGCCCATCGACGATGTGGCCGCGCGGGTCAGTATTCCCGCCGGCGCGCTTTATCATTATGGCCCGTACAAGGCGAAGCTCGCGGCGGATTACATTGGGCGGTTGCCGCAAGAAAAGGCGGGAAAACTGATCCTCGTAACCGCGATCAGCCCGACGCCTGCGGGCGAAGGGAAGACGACCACCACGATCGGCCTTGGCGACGCCCTGACGCTGATGGGCAAGAAGACAATAATTTGCCTGCGCGAACCCTCGCTGGGCCCCTGTTTCGGCATCAAGGGTGGGGCGACGGGCGGCGGGCGCTCTCAGATCGCGCCGGCCAATGAGATCAACCTGCACTTCACGGGCGATTTTCACGCGATTACCTCGGCCAACGACCTGCTTTCGGCGCTGATCGACAATCATATTTATTGGGGCAACGCGCTTGGGCTCGACCCGTCGCGGATCGCTTGGCGGCGCTCGCTCGACATGAATGACAGGACGCTTCGCCAAATTACGCTGAAGCTGGATAACAAGGGCACTACGCGCGAGGAGGCTTTCGATATTACCGTCGCGTCGGAGACGATGGCGATTTTCTGCCTCGCCCGATCCTTGAAAGACCTCGAAGGCCGGCTCGGGCGGGTTATTATAGGGCGCGACAAGACCGGAGACATCGTCACGGCCGAATCGCTGAAGGCCGCGCCCGCGATGGCGGCGCTGCTCAAGGATGCCTTGCTGCCCAATCTGGTGCAGACGCTGGAACACACGCCGGCGATCGTGCATGGGGGGCCCTTCGCCAATATCGCGCATGGCTGCAACTCCCTGGTCGCGACGGAGACCGCGCTGCGCATCGCGGATTACGTGGTGACCGAAGCAGGGTTCGGCGCCGATCTGGGGGCGGAGAAGTTCTTTGACATAAAGTGCCGGATGGGCGGGCTGGAGCCGGCCGCGGCAGTCATCGTCGCCACGGTCCGCGCGCTGAAGATGCATGGAGGTGTCGCCAAGGGCGATCTTGGGCGCGAGGATGTGCGGGCCCTTAAGGCTGGCCTGCCCAATCTGCGGCGGCATATCGAGAATATGCTGAAATTCGGCGTTCCCGTCGTGGTGGCGATCAATCATTTCACCGGCGACACAGCGGCCGAGATGGACGTGATCGAGGCGGAGTGCCGGGCGCTGGGCGTCAACGTTCATATCTGCCGGCACTGGGCCGATGGCGGGATTGGCGCCATCGCCCTAGCCGAGGACGTGGCAGCCATGGCGGAAAGCGGCGCGGCGCGGTTCCGGCCACTTTATGCGGACGACCTGCCGCTCGCGGATAAGATTAGGGTTATCGCCGGGGAAATTTATCGCGCCCGCGATGTTGCGTTCTCCGACAAGGCGCTGGCCGGTTTGGCGGCGTTCGAGTCGGCGGGATTTGGCGCCGCGCCGGTCTGCATGGCGAAGACGCAATATAGTTTTTCGGCCGATCCGGCGTTGCTCGGGGCGCCGACGGACTTCGTTTTGCCGGTGCGCGACGTAAGGCTTTCGGCGGGCGCGGGCTTCGTGGTGGCGCTGTGCGGCGACGTAATGACGATGCCGGGATTGCCGCGCCATCCCGCCGCCGAGCGGATTCATTTGGATGATCGGGGCGAGATCAGCGGGCTGACCTGACCCGTTCGAGCCTATTCCGCGATTCTGGCTGAGACGATCTTGTCGGGGTTATTGACGGGCTCGCCCTTTTTGATTTTATCCACCGCGTCCATGCCGTCGGTCACCTCACCCCAAATGGTGTATTGCCCATCGAGGAACGGCAGATCGGCATAGCAGATGAAGAACTGGCTGTCTGCCGAATTGGGATTGCTGGAGCGGGCCATCGAGACCGTGCCGCGCACATGCTTCGCGGGCGAGAACTCGGCCGTCAGCTTCTTGCCCGACCCGCCCATGCCGGTGCCGGTGGGGTCGCCCGTCTGCGCCATGAAATTGTCGATCACGCGATGGAAGACGATGCCGTCATAGAAGCCCTGCCGCACCAGCTCGGTGATCCGCGCCACATGGCCAGGCGCGAGATCGGGCCGCGTGGCGATGGTGACGGGACCATGCGTGGTTTCCAGGATGATGGTGTCGGCCATGAGAACTCTCTCGAATGAATGGTTTCAGTAACAGCCAATAGGCGCGTGCGCGATTGATAGCACTCCGAAGGGATTAGGACGAGTGGGCCGGTCGCGCCGATTGAAGGCGGCGTCCTTAAGACCTAGTGGTCATGTATATAACTCGCATTGGGGGCGCAAAATGCCGAATTTGATTTTGGCCGAGATGACAACCAGCGTCTCGGAATTGAAGAAACACCCTATGGGCGTTGTCGCGGCGGGAGAAGGCGGCGCCGTAGCGCTTCAAAGTCTGCTGGACGATGCTGAATTGAACGCAATTGCGGATGCGCGGAGGAACCAGCCTATCATCAAGGTCATACTGGATGACTTATGAACTCGAATTTCCGGACATAACCGGGGTCTTTCGGCGCAAAAATCAATTGTGATGACGATAACCCTCAGTATTCACGCCCAGGGAAATATCCTAAAGCGCGCTTTGGATATCGCTTGAATTGAGCAGACGATCCTCGCGCCGGATTGGACGACCGTCGATCCCGACGATTCGACCGTCATCCGAGCCTATAGCACCATCGACTCTTTCGGCGGCCGGACGCTGCGCGTTGCCTATCGGCGGCGAAAAGCCAATATATTGGTGATTACCGCGTTTTTCGGTAGAGGCGCCCGACGATGAAAACCCGCTATGATCCGCAAATTGACGCGCTATATGTCGACCTCTCCGACCGCCTAGCCGTGGAGTCGACTGAAATTTCGCCGGGAATTATTATCGATTTTGACGCCGATAACCGCATTGTTGGCATTGAACTGCTGAACGCCAGCGCCAAGCTCGCCGCCGACGCAATCGCCGACGCGGCGGAATAGGCATGCCTGGCGTCCGAGGATAGGTCCGCGCGGCAATCCACGCTTCAGCGCCCTGGATAATAGGTTGCCCCGTCGCCGCGCTTCTTGAAATGACGGAATTTATTTGTGTCGCGACGCCTATAAGCCGGCCTGTCGGCCATAGCGTCGTGCAAGCATGAGACAGCAAAGGCCAAGCGCCAGGAGGGCGGCTGACCTTGGTTCCGGCACGGTCACCAGTTGCAATCCGTTGATATCCGATTCACCGCTGAGCGTCGCCACGTTGATCACGACATCGCCCGCAGCGTTCGCTTTTCCGGACAATTCGACGTAGTTGGCGTCCAAGACGAATGTGCCGGCGCCGGTTTGGGTGTCGATCTGGGTAACGCCGTTCGCCGTGATGGCTGCGGAACGGCCGGCGTTATTCGGACCATCCTGCTCGCTATAGACATAAAGGTTATAGGATTCGCCCGCGTAAAGGCCGCTCAACGTAATGACAATGCCGTTCCCGTTCGTATCGGTCGTGGATAGATAGCCGCCGAAAAGATTGGCGTAGGGCGTGGTGGAGAAATTGTTCTTGTAGGTTCCATCCGTATACGCGGACAACACAGCGTCCGAGGAGAAGGCGACCGACAGGCCCGACGACAATCCAGCCGCATCAACCAAGGCCGCATTGCCCGACGCAGCATGGAAATCGTTCCATGTGTCGCCGGTCGACCCGACAAAAGCCGCGCCCGTCTGCGCCGGATTGGTGCAGGAAATGCCGCCGCCGGGACAGTTAAACGACAAGTCTCCGGAAAACTGGACGTCGATTAGATCGGCGCGCGCTTCCTGGCCGGCCGAAAGCGCGGCCACCACCACGAGCATCACAAGGAGCGTACTGAAATATCGCATGAGATTCTCGACCGTTCCAGTTGCGAGGATTCCCGCATCTATTTTGTTATATGCACTATCCGTGCCAAAGTGTAATATATAACAAGACCAAACTGTTAATGTGGTCTGGTGCACGCGGCGTTAAAAGTGTTGTAAAGAACACCGACGCTATGGGACCAAATTCAATTAGGAATTGCTCTCGATTTAAGACCGTGGCTTCAGGAGGAGCGATGGTGCCCGGGGGCGGATTTGAACCACCGACACGGCGATTTTCAGTCGCCTGCTCTACCAACTGAGCTACCCGGGCATGCCGCCGGGAACTGGGCGACGGGGGAGCCGGTCGCCGGTTGTTCGTTCACCGGAAGGGTCGCGGTATAGGCAAAAGGCGCGCACGTGTCCAGGGGCGCGACGCCATTCCTGGGCTTATCCCTCGTCGGTTTCGCCCGGCGCGTCATCGTCCTCATCCGGGTCGCCGGTTTCCGGCACGACATAGCGTTCGTTGAACCAGCGGCCGAGATCGACATCGGCGCAGCGCTTTGTGCAGAAGGGACGGAATTTGGGGTCGGGCGGGCGGCCACAGATGGGGCATCCAGTTTTACGGGCGGTCATTCGGGAAGCGCCCAGCGGGGGCCGCGGGATTCGCGGGTCATTTCGATAAGGCCAAATCTCGACATCGGCAGGATATGGGTTTGCGCCGGGTCGTCCGCCAGGGCGGCGCGGAGCGCATCGGCGATCTTCTGATTATCGCGCGGCCGGGCCATGGAAACGAAATCGATGACGATCAGGCCCCCGATATGCCGCAGGCGAAGTTGGCGCGCGATTTCGGCGACGGCGGCGAGATTTGTCGTAACGGCGTTCGATTCGGCGCCGGCGTTGACGTCGATCGCCGTCAGGGCGGCGGTAGCCTCGATGATCAGCGAGCCGCCGTTGGGCAATGGGGCGCGCGGCTCGCCCAGCGCCGCGATGGCGTTGTCGAGGTCATGGGCGTCGAACAGGCTGGAGGACGGCTCGGTCACTTCGAGGCGCGACGACAGGGCGGGCGCGAAGGCAGCGCACCAATGCTGGACGGATTTGAGCGCGCCGCGTCCGGAGACGCGTATTTGCGCCGGGGGCTCGTGGCCATGGTCCGTCATCAGGCGGCGAAAGGCATCCGGCGCATCGCGGGGCGCCGCGCCCTCCGCCGCGAGGGCGGCGGCTTCTATCGTGATATCCTCAGGATCAAGAGCAGCGGCGCCGCGCCGTAATATCCAGCCGCCGGGCAGTGCTTTGAGCGTCGCCTCCAACGATGCGCGGCGTTCGTTGTCCAGATCGAGCCGGCGAGAGATTGTGACGCCGGATTCAAGCGGCAGATGAACCAGCGCGCGGCCGGCCAGCGAAGTCGCGCCGGTCGCGGTCCCGAGCTTTTCTCCATCAGGATCGCGCAGAATCTGCACGAGAAGATCGCCGCCATCCGGGGGGGCGCCATGCCCCCTGCCCCGGCCATTCAGCAATAGCTCGGGGCCGTTCGGGAGTTTGACGATTGTCCCCAGATGCGGGAGCGTTCGCACCACCACGGCCTTGACCACGGCGCCGACGAGGCTGGGACGGTCAGCGCGGTCTATCTCGATCGCCTCGAGCCGACGGTCACGTAGGAGCGCGGCGCGAAGCCCCGCCGCGTTGCTTTCGACGATCGCGATCGATCGACTCATCGATATCCAAGGCCGACGAGGAGCTGCTTGACGTCATACAGCGACAGACCGACGACGTTGGCGTAGGAACCCGAAATAA
>CAJCJC010000205.1 GCA_903970575.1 Alphaproteobacteria bacterium | reverse complement strand
CAGCTTCCTGGCTATGAAAAACAGGCCCAGCAGGCGCTCGACCAGTTGAACGTGTTGGTCGGCAAGCCGCCTGGGGAGATCGACGCGATGCTGGCGCCCGTCGCGCCGCTGCCGGCCTTGCCGCCGATAATCGGCGCGGGCATCCCCTCCACCCTGGCGCGGCGGCGGCCCGATATCCGCGAGGCCGAGGCGCGGCTTCACGCCGCCACCGCCAATGTCGGCGTCGCGGTCGCCAGCTTCTATCCCGACGTGTCGCTGACCGGCAATCTGGGCCTGCGCGCCACCGACGCCAGCTATCTCACCAGCTGGGCCAGCCATTTCTACTCTGTCGGTCCCAGCGTATCGCTGCCCATTTTCCAGGGCGGCAGCCTCTCCGCCAATCTCCGCATGGCCCGCGCCGAGCAAGCAGCGGCGGCTCTCGACTACCGAGGAACCGTTCTGAACGCGCTCCGCGAAGTGGCCGATGGTCTGGTTGCCTACCGCACCGACCGCGCCGCCCGCGACAAGCTGGCCGACACGGTGAAATCCGGCGAGGACACGCTCTATCTGGCAAAAAACCGCTACGCCCACGGCCTCGAGACCTTTATCCAGGTCCTCGATTCCCAAAAGACCCTCGTCGCCGCCCGTCAGCAACTGGTGCAGGCCGACATGATGCTGCTCGACGACGTCGTCGCCCTCTACCGCGCGCTGGGCGGCGGCTGGCAAGCCGAACAGGACGCAGTCAAGCCACCCTAGATCGATACCGCCCCGCCGCCGGTTCCAGGAGCTCTGGACGCGGTGGTTCCGTAAAAGGCGCTAACCTTGTGGCTTCCGTCTTACTTGATCCACGGTTTGGCTTTTTCGGTTTGCTGGCGGGTCTGCACGAAGGCGCGAAGAACGTTGTTCATCATGGTTTGATAGCCCTTGCCCCGTCCGCGAAACCAGTCCAGTACGTCATGATCGATCCGGATATTGATATGCTCCTTGCGAGCCGGCACTCCAATAACCGCCTTGGTCCAGTCCGGTTCGCCCGCGATATCGTCAGGGTCGTTCTTGATCGAGGCTTCAATGTCGGCTTCGGTTGTCGCCTCGATTTTCGTCCAATCCGTTCCGTCTTCACCAAGCGCCAGCTTGGCTTTGATGTCCTCAGCCGTAAGCCGGTTCATGCTACTCCGCCGCCACCGCCTGCGCGGCCGCCGCCTGCTCCAGCGCGGCCTTTTCGGCCTCGATCCGGGCGGCTTTCTCCTCCACCAGCTTGACCAGATGGGCGACGATGTCCTCGTCCTTCAACCGGTGGGCCTGGGCGCCGTTCAGATAGACCTGATGGGTGTTGTTGCCGCCGCCGGTGAAGCCGATATCGGTTTCCCGCGCCTCGCCGGGGCCGTTGACGACACAGCCGATAATCGACAGCGACATCGGGGTGGAGATATGGGCCAGCCGCTGCTCCAGAATGCTCACGGTCTCGATCACGTTGAAATTCTGTCGGGCGCAGGACGGGCAGGAGATCACGTTGACGCCCCTGTGGCGCAGGCCCAGCGATTTCAGAATGTCGAACCCAACCCGCACCTCTTCCGCCGGCTCGGCCGAGAGCGACACGCGGATCGTGTCGCCGATGCCGGCCCACAGCAGAGAGCCCATGCCGATCGCCGATTTGACGGTGCCCGAGCGCAACCCCCCGGCCTCCGTCACGCCCACATGCAGCGGGTAATCGCAGGCATCGGCCAGCGCCTGATAGGCCGCCACCGCCAGGAACACGTCGGACGCCTTGACGCTGATCTTGAACTCGAAGAAATCGTTGTCTTCCAGAATGCGGGCATGGTCGAGCGCGCTTTCCACCATCGCCTCGGGGCAGGGCTCGCCATATTTCTCCAGCAGGTCGCGTTCCAGCGAGCCGGCGTTGACGCCGATCCGCATGGAACAGCCATGGTCCCGCGCGGCCTTCACGACCTCGCGCACCCGCTCCGCCGAGCCGATATTGCCGGGGTTGATGCGCAGGCACGCCGCGCCCGCCTCGGCCGCCTCGATGGCGCGCTTATAATGGAAATGAATATCGGCGACGATCGGAACCTTCACTTGGCGCACGATATGCTTCAGCGCCGCGGTTGATTCCTCGTCGGGGCAGGAAACGCGGATGATGTCGACGCCCGCTTCCTCGCAAGTGCGAATCTGCGCCACCGTGGCGTCCACGTCATGGGTCAGCGTGTTGGTCATCGTCTGCACGGTGATCGGCGCGTCGCCGCCGACCGGCACGTTGCCGACCATGATTTTGCGGCATTTACGCCTGTGGATTTCGCGATAGGGTCGGACGCTCATTCCGCAGCCTCTCAGAGTCGATCTTTAAGCATGGTTCATATCAATTGGCATGAGGCTCGCCCTCGAGCAAGTGCTCAGGGTCGAGACTGACATTGCGCATAACCTGGCCCAGCTCGCCGATGCGCGGCGCTTTTCGGCCGTCCACCGTTACGTCAAGGGCGCCGGCATTGCCCGCGATCAAGGTGAGGCCTTGGCCATTCGGCACATTGTAATGCTCGCCCGGCTTCAGCATCCGGGTAAAAATAAGATTGCTCGCCCTGTCGCGCACCTGGATCCAGCTATTCCCGGTGGCGTTCAGCACGACGCGGGACTGCCCCTCGGGTCCACCGAAGGCTGTCGGCGGCTTAGCCGGTTGTTCGGTTGAGGTCGCCTGGACGGGCTGCGCCATGTCGGGGGCGGCGTTCTGTCCGGCGCCTGCGGCGCTCATGGCCGCCGGGCCCATGCCGGTTCCGGGCGCGATCGGGCCGCCCTCCACCGGCGGTACGCCATCTACCGCCTCCGGGATATCGCTACTGGCGATAGTCGGGGACTGCGCTGCTTGTCCGATATGGCTTTCGTTCGCCGAAGCGAAAGCATTGGGCTGAACGGAAGGATTTGACGCGGCGGAACTGGCGGGGGTGGGCGCCGCCGCCGGCCCGGTCATTGCCGCCGGGGCGGTTGTCGCCAACGCGTTGGGGCTGGCGACTGTCGACTCATCTTGCTTAGGCGCCGCGGGCGCGCTTGCCGGGGCTGGCGACTGAAGACCGCGCGGCGGCTCCAGCAGATGCTTCAGACGCTCCGGTACGCCCGTTTCAATGTCGGCCAACTGGTCCGGCGTCGCGTTGAAATAATACCAGCCGGCATAAGTCAGAACGGCCAACAGCACGCAGATCACCAAAAGCGGTCCCGTCGGAACCCGGCTGTCGCGAATCGGCAAGGGGAAATGCAGTTGCGGACGGTTTGACAATTGCGCTCCTTCCGCCTTGAAGCGCGCCACCAAGGCCTCCGCGTCCATGCCCAGATAGGTCGCGTATGATCGAACGAATCCAATAGCATAGGCAGGGCCGGGCAGGAGATTGAAATTACCGTCCTCGATCGCCGTCAGCACGCCTGGCCGGATGCGCAGCGCCTCCGCCACATGCATGATATCGAGCCCGTACTCGATCCGCTGGTCGCGTAAAAGATCGCTGACCATCAGTTGACGCGGCGTCATCGGCGCCTCGATCACATTATCGCGGCTTACCGGCTCATCGGTTCTGCGCTTGCGTGCCGCCATGCGTCAGCCTGCCTTCCACGCGTCACTACCAAATCTTCGATAGCGCGGCGGCAAAAATCACAAATGATGTATTTTCCACGACGAGTATAATGGAAAATATCGTGGACTGTGTGTAGCAAGCTTTAGACGCCGACCGCAACATCGTCGATAGCGACGCCATGGTCCCGGGCAAAGTCGCGCAGCTTGTCTCTCAGGCTCCTATGCCGCGATTGTATCAGCGGCGTCAAAAACGCCTTGACCCCCGCGACGTTCAGGCTGCGAACCAGGGCCTTAGCCCCGCCCACCGCCTGTGGCGTCACGGAGAGCGTTCGCGCGCCCAGCGCGATCAGCGCCATCGCTTCCAGCGGATGGGAGGCCATTTCGCCGCAGACGCAGACAGGCACCCTGGCCGCCTTGCAGCGATCGAAAAGCTGTGACAGCGCGTTCAGGAACCCAGGCGACAGCACGTCATAGCGCTGGCTCATTCTCGGGTTGTTGCGGTCCGCCGCATAGAAATATTGCAGCAGATCATTGGTGCCCAGCGCGATGAAATCGACGCTTTTCAGCAACGCCTCCATCTGGAACAGCAGAGACGGCACCTCCAGCATCACGCCGATCTTCACCTCCTTGGGCAATGCGCGGCCCTCCGCCGTCGCGCGATCGAGTTCCAGTCGAACCAGGTCCCGGCCCAGATCCAGCTCGGCGACCTGCGCGATCAGGGGAAACATGACCCTAAGGTCTCGCCCGGCCGCCGCCCGGATCATCGCGCGCAACTGCATGCGCAGCATCGCCGGCCTGTCGAGGCCGATGCGGATCGCCCGCCATCCCATGGCGGGGTTGTCTTCCTTGAACTCCGGAAAATAGGGCAGGGTCTTGTCGCCGCCGACGTCCAGCGTCCGGAAGGTGACCGGCCGCCCGCCCGCCAGATCGAGGATCGAGGCGTAAAGCTCCGTTTGCTGCGTTACGTCCGGGTATTCCGAGCGCACCATGAATGGGATTTCGGTGCGGTAAAGCCCGACCCCATCCGCGCCGGTTGACTCCAAATGCGGAATCTCGATCGAAAGGCTGGCGTTGATCAGGATCGATAACGGTTCGCCGTCCTGGGTCACCGCCGGCAGATCGCGCACTTCACTATAAAGGCGGCGGCGTTCGGCCGTCAGTCGCCGCGACCGATTATAGCTTTCGACGATGTCTTCGCTCGGGCGAATGAACACCTGGCTGTTGGCGCCGTCGATGATCAGCGGGTCCATCGGTTCGATCAACGACAGCGCGCGGGCGCAACGCGTGACCAGCGGAATCTCCAGCCCCCGCGCCACGATCGCGACATGGCTCGTGGCCGAACCTTCTTCCAGGATGAGGCCGCGCAATCCGCCGCCGCCATAATCCAACAGCTCCGCCGGGCCCAGCGTCCGCGCCACCAATATCGCGTCCTCGGGCAGTTGTTGGCCCGGATCGGCGGATTTCCCGGCCAGGTGCTTCAACAGCCGGTTGGTCAGATCGTCCAGATCGTGCTGTCGCTCGCGGATATAGGGGTCGTTGACCTGCCCCAGCCGCGCCCGTGTCTCGTTCTGCACCCGCTCCACGGCGGCTTCGGCGGACAGGCCCTGTAAAATCGCTTCGCGAATTCGTTCCAGCCATCCGCGATCCTGAGCGAACATGCGATAGCTTTCCAGGATGTCGATATGCTCGCCCGACCCGGTTTCGCGTGTCGCCATGACCAGATTGTCTATCGCGCTATGCATGCTGGCGACGGCGGCGCGCAGGCGATCGATCTCCGCCTGCGGATCTTCCGCCACCATTTCGCGCAAGGTGAGCCGCGGCTGGTGCAACACCGCGTGGCCCATCGCGAGCCCGCCCGACAGCGTCATGCCCTTGATTCGTTGGGGCAGCAGGCCGGCGTCGTCGGCCGATGTGATTTCCTGTGGGTCGACCAGTTCGCCGGCGCTCACAAGCTCGGCCACGACCATCGCGATCGTCTCCAAGGTCTCGATTTCGTCGTCGACGTAATTGCGACGCTGCCGATTTTGAATCACCAGCACGCCCCGCACCCGGCCGTTGCGGATCAGCGGCACGCCGCAGAGCGACTGATACGGGTCCTCGCCCGTCTCTGGCCGATAGGCGAAATTCGGATGGCTCGGCGCGTTGGCCAGCGCCAGCGACCGCGCATGGGCCGCGATGTCGCCGACGATGCCTTCGCCGATTCTAAGGCGCGTCTTGTGTACCGCTTCGGCGTTGAGGCCGACCGTTGCGAACAGCTCCAGAACCTCGCCGGCGCGCATCAGATAGCAGGAGCACACCTCCGCCACCATTTCCGCCGCGATCAGCCGCACGATCTTGTCCAGCCGCGCCTGGGGCGCGCCCGATCCCGCCATCAGGTCTCGCAAACGGGACAGAAGCCGCCTTGCGCTGATCGCGCTTACATAAGGGGCGTCCGTCGCGCGACGGCGCGGTGAGGGCGGATGGCTTTGCGGACCAGCCTCGTCTTGCGCGCCGCTCATATCCGCCATTTCCGGCGGATATGCGCTCCCGCGCTCGTCACCTCCGCGCCTCGCGGCGCCGGCCCAGCGCTTCCTCGGCCTGCGCGATCAGTTCGGCCAAAATCTCGGCGACCGGCTGTTCCGCGCGCACCATGCCGACGCTCTGCCCGGCCATCAGCGATCCATTCTCGACGTCGCCGTCGATGACCGCCCTTCTCAGCGCACCCGCCCAGAAATGCTCGATCTCCAGTTGCGCGGCCTTCTGGTCTAGCAATCCCTGGTCGACCTTGGCGATCAACGCGCGTTGAATCTCCACGAAGCGGCGCGTGCCCGGATTGGCGATGGCGCGCACGGGAATTACCGGAAAGCGTGGGTCGACCTGAACCGACAATACGGCGTCGCGCGCTTCGGCCCGGATGAACGCTTGCTTGAATCGGGGATGCGCGATCGACTCCGTGGCGCAGACGAAACGCGTGCCGAGCTGAACCCCGGCGGCCCCCAACTCCAGGTAGGACGCCATGGCTTCGCCTCTGCCGATGCCGCCGGCCACGAATACCGGCGCCTCGGTTATGACGGGCAGGATTTCCTGCGCCAGCACCGATGTGGTGACCGGACCGGTGTGGCCGCCGGCTTCCATTCCCTCGATCACCAGAGCGTCGGCCCCCATGCGCAGCAATTTCCGCGCCAGCACCAGGGCGGGCGCGAAGCATAGGGTCTTGGCTCCGGAATCCTTGATTTTCCTGACCGCCGCCGATGACGGCAGGCCGCCGGCCAGCACGATGTGGGTGACCCTGGCCTCGGCGCAGACATCGATCAGCATATCGAGTTTGGGATGCATCGTGATCAGGTTGACGCCGAATGGCTTGCCGGTCAGCGCCGCCGTGGCCGCGATCTCTTCCGCCAGGCGGTCGGGCTCCATGGCGCCGCAGGCGATCACGCCGAATCCCCCCGCGTTGGAAATCGCCGCGACCAGACTGCGTTCGCTGACCCAGGTCATGCCGCCGCCCATGATGGCGAACTCGGTTCCGAGAAAAGCGCGCCCCCGCGCCCATAGCCGGTCAAGTTCCGCGCGAGCCGGGCTGAATTGCGGCTCCTGAGGCGAAAGCGCGGCTTTGGTCACGCGGCGTCGAGGCCGTAGACGGTGTGCAGGCCGCGCAGCGCAAGCTCGGTATATTCCTCGGCGATCAGAACGCTGACCTTGATCTCGGAGGTCGAGATCACCTGGATATTGATGCCTTTTTCGGCCAAGGCCTTGAACATCCTCTGCGCGACCCCGGCATGGCTGCGCATGCCGACCCCGATCACCGACAGCTTCGCGACGTTCGAGTCCGATATCAGCCTCGCATAGCGCAGCGTATCGCGGGCGCCTTCCAGCGTC
>CAJCJC010000204.1 GCA_903970575.1 Alphaproteobacteria bacterium | reverse complement strand
CAACGACGCCCTGTCAGCCGAGAATGTGAAGGCGCTGTCGGACATGCTGGGGCATCTTCAGAACGTTTCCGCGAATCTCGATGCGCTTGCGCCGGACGCGAGACAGGCGATCGGCAATTTGAATACGCTGAGCAACGAGTTACGTGGAGATATGCCCAAAGTAATGAGCTCTCTTCATGACGATACGGCATCCATCAAGGGAGCCGCGGATGAGTTTCATCACGTCGCCACGACGGCGAACGCCATGCTTGAGGAAAATCGGGGACCGTTGCGGCAGTTCACCGGCAACGGCCTTTCGCAGGTCAGTTCACTGGTCACGCAATTGCGACAACTGACCGATACGTTGACGCGGGTCGCCGACCATCTGGACCGCGATCCGCAGCGTTACCTCTTTGGCGGCGGCGCGAGCGCGGGCGTCGACCCAAATCAGCCCATCGGCGCCACGCACGCGGGAGGAACGCGATGAGAGCGATATTGTTGACGGTTATTCTCCTGCTCCCTGGCTGTACAGGCGATTTGCTGGCGCCGTCGGGTGCGCCCGCCAAGCTCTATACGCTTTCCGCGCCCGCGGCCGTGCAGACCAGCGGACCGCCGGTCACATGGCAGCTTTTGGTTGAGGAGCCTCACGCGATCCTCGATCTGAACTCATCGCGCATCGCTCTTCGCCCCGGGCCAACCCGGATCGATTACTATGCGAACGTCGCGTGGGCTGACCGGCCGCCGGCGCTTGTGCAGGAACTTCTCCTGGAGAGCTTCGATAGGTCGGGCCGTATTCCCGCGGTGCAGCGCCAGAGCGGAGGGCTGAAGGCGGATTACTCGCTTGACACGGATATTCAGGATTTCGACGTCGAAACCGGACCGGGCGAGGCCGATGTCTATGTCGCCATCGCGGCGCGCCTTGTTCGCGGGAGTGATAGAACCATCGTGGCGACCCGCATCTTCGAATCCAGAACTCCGGTGAGTGGCAATTTCGATGGCGCGATCGCCGCCTTCGACGCTGGGATACACGCAATTTTACCCCAGATTGTCGACTGGACGTTGACGCAAGGGAGCCGGAATCCTTGATGCGTCTCGCTTTTATCGCGGTTCTGGCGGTCGTCGTTATCGCCATGGGGGCGTCCGCCGCGCCGCAGCCGATAACGATAGCCACCGGCCCCGCCGCCGGTTTCGCCTTGCCCCTAGGCGGCGAGATCTGTCGGATCGTCGAACAGGAGAGCCAAAGAAAAAGCCGTTGTTCGATTCTAGCGACCGAAGGTTCGGTGGATGATCTCGAGCGGCTGCGCAACGGCGAGGCGAATCTCGCGATCGTGCAATCGGATGTGGCGGCGGAGGCGGTGGCGTCCGCCGGCCCGTTCGAAGGCAAGCCGCCTTTTGCCGATCTGCGTGGAATCGCAGGCTTTTATCCGGAGGCGTTGACGATTCTGGTGCGCAGTGACGGGACGGTTAAAGAGGCCGAGGATTTGAAGGGGAAACGGGTCGTCGTGGGCGAGCCCAGCCTGCCGAACACCCTTTTCGCGGATTATCTTGAAGCCTTGGGCTGGACAAAATCGGACCTTGGCGGAACCGTCGAGATGCCGCGCGGCGATGAAGTGGCCGCCTTGTGCGCGGGGACGGTCGCCGCGGTCGCGCTGACCGCGCCCCATCCCAACGGCTTCGTCCGAAGCGCCATGACCGCGGCGCCCTGCCCGCTCACGATACTCGATCTTGGCTCCTCGCCGATCGACACGGTGACCGCGGCCCATCCCGCCTACGCGCCCGCCGTGCTCGATCTTGGCGTCTATACTGGCCAGCCGAAGCTCGTTCACAGTTTCGGTCCCAGGGCGGTTCTAGTCACGACATCGAAACTGGATAACGAAACCGTCCTGCGGCTAATGACCGCCATCGACAAGAACGGAGATAATCTCCGCAAGGCGCATCCCGCTTTCGCCGGCCTCGAACGCACGGCGATGTTTTCGTCGCGCGGCATTGGCGCCGAGCTTCATCCGGCCGCCAGCAAGTATCTTAGCGACAACAAGATCGGCGAGCAGCCTTCGAGTGAATGATGGGGTCGCTTACGCCCGCATGATGCCGAGAGCGCCTGTCTGCCGGTATCCGGGAAAAAGCGCGCCGGTCTCGGTGGGGTTGATTTGGCCCGAGACGACCGCGCTCAGCACCGCGCGATAATCGGTGGTGACCGCGAGATCGACGCCGCGATCAAGCTCGGGCGTCGACAGGCCCGGCCATGTCCCGAACATCCGCCCTCCGTTCACCTTGCCGCCGAGCACCAGCATGGCGCCCGCATGGCCATGGTCCGTGCCGTTGCTCTTGTTCGAGCGAAGCCTGCGACCGAAATCCGACACCGTGACCAAAGTGAGCCGCTGATGATAGGCTGAAAGATCGTTCCAGAACGCTATGATATTACGTCCGAGTTGTCCGGCGAGAGCGTTGAAGCGGCCGGCCTGATTTTCATGCGTGTCCCAGCCGCCCATGTCGACGCAGGCGATCCTTAAGCCGACATCCATCTTGATCAGTCGTGCGATCGCCTCCAAACCACGCCCGCCGCTTTCGCCGCTTTCATCGTATGTGGCGCCGTTTTCCGGTTGATAGGGCGCTATTTTTCCATCCGGGCCGCGTGGCAGACGGGAATCGATGGCGCCGAATTTACCGAGAGTGAGGCGACCGCTTTCCGCGATATCCCCGCTTTTACCGGCATGGAGACTGGCCAACACCGCCTTGGCCTGGTCGCCGCCGGACAGGGCGACCCCGTTGTTCAGGTCAGGCACGGCGAGCGCCGCCGCGAATCCATCCAATGATTTATCGACGCCGTTCGAGGCCGAAAGCGCCGGTATGCTTTGCGCCCCGCCCCGCTCCAGCCCGAGCAGG